>CANREC010000028.1 GCA_947629535.1 uncultured Clostridia bacterium
GGGAGCGCTCTTCCCGACGGGAGAAGAGATCCGTGAGATCGTTCTCGCCGCAAGCGGACATTCCGTGTATGCCGTGGAGAATCAACTCAGACAGGGATTTTTGACGGGTTCAGAGGGAGAACGCATCGGCATCGCGGGGACATTTGTCTATGAGGGCGAAAATGTCCTCTCCGTTAACAGCATCACATCCCTCTGTATCCGCGTTCCCCATGCCGTAAAGGGGTGTTCGGAGAGCATATTTGAACGCTGTTTTCGGGATGGGCTCTGCTCCGTCCTCGTCCTTTCGCCCCCGGGAGAAGGGAAAACGACGATCTTGCGGGATCTCAGCAGGCTCATCTGCGAGAGGACGGCAAAGAACGTCCTTGTGAGCGATGAGCGCGGCGAACTCTCCGCGGGAGACCTCGGCGAAACGGCCGACGTCATCTGTTTTGCGGACAAGCTGACGGCCTTCACCGACGGGATCAGGGCAATGCGTCCCGACGTCATCGTGACGGACGAGCTGCTCCCCGAGGACTACAAGGCCGTACGGCGCGCCGTCGAGGCGGGGATCGCCGTCCTCGCATCTGCACATCTGAGGATGTTCAAAGACGTACCCGAAAAGCTCTTCTCCCGCTATGTCATTTTGGACGGTCTCGGCAGGGTCGCCCAGATCCTTGACGAAGAGGGGAACCATGTGGATTAAACTTCTTCTGTGCGCCGCGATCGTCATCTTTTGCACCTTTCTCGGGTACCTCGCCGCCTCAAAATTCAGAGCAAGAAGGAATTTCTTCGCACAGATGTCGGCGTTCAACGACCGCTACATCAACGAACTGACCTATTCGAGAAGAGCGCTCAAAGAATTGATCGGAGAGATGAAGGAGGGGGGAGAATTTTTCGACCTTCTGAAGGAGCGTGAGCCCGAGATCAAGCTCTCCTATCTCTCGGACGAGGAAAAGAGGGAGTGTACAGACTATCTCAGGATGCTTGGGGCGGGGGATTCCCATTCGCAAAAAAATTATTTCTCGGCAAAGAAAGAGTTTCTTGACGAAAAGAAGGCTCAGAGCGCCAAGGCGGCGTCCGAGCGGGGCAGTCTCTATCTGAAACTTGGGCTCCTCGCGGGGCTCGCATTCGTCATTCTCATTGTCTGAAACATGGATATTTCGATCATCTTCAAACTTGCCGCCATCGGCATCATCATCACCGTCGTCTGTCAGGTGCTGAAGAAGTCGGACAGAGAGGATATCTCCACGGTCGTCTCGATCGTCGGCCTCGTCATTGCCCTGACCGTCGCCGTCACGATGATCGGGGACCTGTTCGATACCATCCAGAGCATCTTCGGGGTATACTGACATGCAGATCTTTCAGCTCGTCGGCATTGCGTTCGTGACGGCCGTCGCGGCGCTGATCCTGAAAGGGACCAAGCCCGAGCTCGCCTTTGCCGTCACGGTCGCGGGCTCGATCATTCTGCTGCTTTTCGTATTCGAGGCCTTCAAGGACAGCATTTCCATCTTCGGCGACATCGCAAACGAGACGGGGATCGATTCCTCGCTCGTGAAGATCCTCCTGAAAATGGTGGGGATCGGGTATCTCGTAGAGTTCAGTGCGGGGATCCTGACAGATTTCGGCCAAAATTCAGTCGCGGATAAGCTCGTCTTTTGCGGAAAAGTCGTGATTTTGGTGCTTGCCATTCCGATCTTGGAGAGCGTCCTGATGCTCATAAAACAGCTTTTGGGGTATATCGCATGAGGGGCAGTCATTGCCGTGCACGAAAGACGGCGCTCTTCCTTCTCGGCCTTCTCGTGCTCGTCTGCATCTTTTGTTACGGAAAGAACGTGCACGTCGCGGCGGCCTCGGAGGAGACGGCGTCGAAAGAGGCGCTGCGGGAGAACATCAAGGAGCTCTTGAATTCTCTCGACACCGAAGAACTTCAAAATTATCTGGATTCTCTGACATCTTTTCGCGGTATCTCCGTGAAGGATAAGCTCTTGAGCGTCATCACGGGCGACCTCTCTCTCGATTACGGCTCTCTTACAAGCGCGGTTCTGTCTATCGTTTGGGACGAGGGGAAGATCATGCTCCCCGCATTTGCCGTGATCTTGGCGATCACCCTGCTCTGCGGCGTCCTCAATTCGGTCAAAGGCGAGTTTTTGCAAAGTACTATGTCAGACATAATACACTTCGTCGGCTACATTTCCGTGGGTGCGACAGTGCTTGCCTGCCTTGTGAGCGTTCTCGGCGCGGGCTTTTCTGCCATTTCGTCTATGCGGAAACAGATGGAGCTCATCTATCCGTTGCTCCTCACGTTGATGGCGGCGAGCGGCGGTGCCGTATCTGTCGGCATCTTTCGTCCCGCTGTCGCCTTTATGAGCGGGGGGATCTGCGAACTTTTTGCGTCCGTTGTGCTGCCGACGTCCGTCGTTGTCGTCATCCTTTGTTTCATCGGAAATCTCTCCGAAGATGTCAGAACGGAAAAACTCGGCGACCTATTCAAGAGCGTCAATAAATGGCTCATCGGGCTCACTTTGGGGCTGTTTTCCGTTCTCATGACCATGCAGGGCATCGCCGCGTCGCACTATGACGGGATCTCTCTGAAGGCCGCGCAATATGTGATCTCGGGCTCTGTCCCAATCGTCGGCGGATTCCTTTCGGGCGGAGTAGAGCTCGTCGTCGCGGGAAGTTCGCTCATCAAGAATGCTGTAGGGTCGTTTTCGGTGTTTCTGCTCTTCGGAACGATCCTGCGTCCCGTGCTGCTCTTCGCCGTCTTTCAGCTGTTTTTGCGCGTCTCGGCGGCCGCAACGGAGCCCGTCGGTGGAAAGATCTCGGCATTTTTGTCCCATCTTGCGGGAGATTGCAGCTACTTTCTCGCGGGTCTGCTCTGCATCGCCTTCCTGTATTTTCTCTCTGTTCTTCTTCTCGTCTGCTCGACGGGGGTGTTCTTCTGATGAGCGGCTATATTCTGAGCGTCGCGGGGGTCATTCTGATCTCTGCCGTCATTTCCGTCATCGCACCCTCGGGCAAAATGGGAAAGTTCGTGAAGAGCATGACGCGTCTTTTTATCTTTGTCGTTCTCATCGCCCCGTTCGTGAGGTTTGCGAAGGACCCGGAGGCCTTTCTCCCGAGCGCCCAGTTCGATACGGATGAACACTATCTTGCGACGTATTCAGACATGCTTTCCCGTTCCGACGAGAGGGAGATCGCGGCCATGCTGGAAGGGGAGTATGGCGTCACGGCGGATATAGAGGTCACGCGTGCGCTTGACGATTTTTCCTATGAAAAAATAATCGTGAAGGTCACCGATTTCGGAATAAACGGGGATGAGGCTCATATAGATATATTGTCCGCGATCGAAGAGCGGCTCAAAACGTCTTACGGGTGTTCGGCGGAGGTCTCATGAAAGGGAAAGAACTTTTCAAAAACAAGACTGTCCGCCTCATCCTCATCGGTGCAGCGGCGCTGTTGCTCCTCATTCTTGTCTACTTTGTCTTTTTCGGGCATGAAGAGCAGGCGGCATATACCGCAACGGAGCAGGAGAAACGTCTCAGCGTCCTGCTCAGCGAGATCGGCGGCGTGAAATCGGCCACCGTCATGATCACGGAAGAGGACGGCAAGCCGGTCAGCGCAATTGTCATCTTTCAGGGCGAGGACGGGATCCTCGTGCGGACGCGGCTCATGGAAGTCGCGGCGAGCGCGCTCTCGCTCAACACGCGGGACATTCTCGTCTACCCTGCAAATTGAATCGGGAAACTATTGTAATAAGGAGATAAAACCATGTCCAACACCAAAAAGATCGCGATCATGTCAACCCTCGTCCTGCTGCTCGCCGTAGTTGCCGTCGTCAACTTCGTCCTTGCGGGCACGCAGAACACCGCCGTCGACGGCAGCGCCAGCGTCAAAGCGACGTATTTTACGACGTACAGAGATACCCGCAGCTCCACGCGCAGCGAAGAGCTCGTTCAGCTTGACAGCATCATCGCGACATACGCAAAGGATACCGAGGAATATGCGAACGCCGTCGCGAAGAAACAGGAACTCGTCACGCTCATGGAAGATGAACTCGTCCTTGAATCCGTTGTCAAAGCGATCGGATTCTCCGACGCCGCCATCACCATCACGGACGCCAACAACATCAATGTGTTCGTCAACTCCAACGAACTCAGCGAGGACAATATCACAAAGATCTTCTATGCGCTCGAGATCGAATACAATGTCCGCAACGGAAATGTAATAATTATGCCTGTTTATGCGGAAAGTTGAAAAAAACAGTAGTAAATTCCGAAAAGATGTGCTATAATAGACTTCAAAGGAGTTATTATGGCAAGTATAAAATACAACCCGAACGGTCAGAAGGGGAAAATCACCTATAATTCCGACATCGTGAGCGGGATCGTGGTGTTGAGCCTGCAGGAGACGGAAGGCATAGAACTCGTTCCCTCCAAGAGCAAGGGCATCAAGCTCTGTTTTGAGAAAGAGGGCATCTTCGCGGATATCTCCGTCATTGCCCATTACGGATATAAGGTCCCGGAACTCGCCTACCGCATCCAGCAGAACATCAAGCAAATGGTCGAATCCATGACGAAATACAAGATCGCAAAGGTGGATGTGCACGTTCAGAGCGTCATCTTTCCCGATGCGGCGCGGAATGAAACGGCTTCGGAACAGCCAGCCGAGCGTGACGCCGCGCAAGAGGATCCCGATAAAAAAAATAATTGACGGTTTCCCCCTCGAAGGAGCAGGGGGAAATCTTACTTTGGGAGAGATCAATGAGAAACAACGCAAGAGAGGCCGCCTTCAAGATCGTATTTGCGGGTCTGTTCAATGAGACGGACGAACAATTCCGTCAGTCTGTCTATCGGCATGATAAACTCAGCGAGGAGGACATTCTCTTTGCCGAAGCGGTCGTAGACTGTGTGAGCGTGCATAAAGAGGAGCTTTCCGCGCTCATTTCCGAAAAGACGACGCGCTACCCGGACCACCGTATCTATGCGGCGGATCGGGCGATCATGCTCGTCGCTCTTGCCGAAATCAAATATTTTGACGATATCCCGCCCGTGGTCTCGGTCAGCGAGGCAACGGATCTTGCGCGGAAGTACTCGACGGAGACGTCAACGGACTTCGTGAACGGCGTGCTCGGAGGGGTCATCAACGTATGATCATCGATGGCAAAGGCATCGCGCGGGAGATCCGTGAAGAGCTCAAGGTCCGTGCGGCGGCATTTGAGGAAAAGAGCGGCAAAAAAGTCGGGCTTGCCGTCGTCTGCATCGGGGACGACCCCGCGTCCAAGGTCTATGTCCGCAATAAGATCAGGGCGTGCGAGGAAGTCGGGATCGCGTCCCATGTACACGCTCTTCCCGCCGATACGACGCAGGAAGAGGCAGAGCGGCTCATCGCACGTCTCGCTGTCGATCCCGCCGTCCACGGCATTCTTCTTCAACTTCCGCTCCCCGAACATCTTGACAAAGAGGCGCTCTTTTGCGGGATCCCGACCGAGAAGGACGCGGACGGTTTTTCGGATAGCAACGTGGGCCGCCTTGCGCTCAACAAATGCGGAACAGTCTCCTGTACGCCGCTCGGCGTCATGGAACTTCTCAAACGTTACCACGTTACGGTGAGCGGGAAACATGCCGTCGTGGTCGGAAGAAGCAACATTGTCGGACGTCCCATGGCGCTCCTTCTCCTGAACGCTGACGCTACCGTCACGGTCTGCCATTCCCGCACACAAAATCTCAAAGAGATCTGCGCATCGGCCGACATCTTGGTCGTTGCCGTCGGGAAGGCCAAGTTTATACAGGCCGATATGGTGAAGGAAGGCGCCGTCGTCATCGACGTCGGCATGGACCGCGACGAGAACGGGATGCTCTGCGGGGACGTCGATTTTGCGTCCGTTCAAAACAAGGCGGCGCTGATCACACCCGTGCCGGGCGGCGTCGGCCCGATGACGGTCGCAATGCTCCTTTCCAACACCTTGGACGCTGCCGAAAGGACCTTAAAATGAATTTTACGGCACAGTACAACGAATATTGGGCAGAGGCCGAACAGGCAATTGCCGAGTTTGCGGAACGGATGAATTTCAAGCCTCCGATCCTCAGGGAAAGCATGCGATATTCGCTCCTGAAGGGGGGGAAACGCATCCGTCCCGTTCTCTTTTTTGCGGGTCTTGACGCCTTCGGGAAGGATCGGTTGCAGGAAAAGGCATTTGCGGCCGCTCTCGAATGTATCCATACCTATTCGCTCATCCACGACGACCTTCCCGCAATGGATAACGACGATTTTCGGCGCGGAAAGCCGTCCAACCATAAGGTTTTCGGGGAAGGAAACGCGATTTTAGCGGGCGACGCACTTTTGAGCTATGCTTTCGATCTGCTGCTCGGCATTTCGGGAAAGGATCCGAAACATCTTTTGGCGGCGCAGTGCCTTTCCCGTGCCGCAGGCGCAGAGGGAATGATCGCAGGCCAGTCGGCCGACCTTCTCTGGACAGGCAAAAACGGCGGGGAAGAGGAACTCTTCTTCATCTATCAACATAAGACGGCGGATCTTTTGGCTGCGCCCCTTGTTGCGGCGGCCATCCTCGGCGACGGAGACAAAGACGCCGTAGCAGCATTCGGAAAAGACCTCGGCATGCTTTTCCAGTTGACCGATGACCTTCTCGATGTCAAGGGAAAGGCCGACCGCCTTGGCAAGACGCCCGGGAAGGACGAGATCGAAAATAAACTTACATGCGTGAAGGTGTTCGGCCTCGGAAGATCGGAACAAATCGCGGACGAATATGCGGAAAGATGTCGGGTCGTCCTCCGTGTTTTCCCCCAAAACAGGGAATTTTTCGAGGGCATGATATCGCTTGTGAGGGATAGAGATCGGTAAACGATGAAAAATATTTCGCGCGGGGAACTGAAAAATAGCTCCCTTCCACAATTAAAGACGCTCTGCGAGGAGTTGCGGAATACGATTTATGAGACCGTATCGGTCTGCGGCGGACATCTTTCTTCCAATTTGGGCGCTGTTGAACTCACGGTCGCATTGCATCGCGTCTTTGATTTCCCGGAAGATAAGATAATTTTCGACGTCGGGCACCAGTGTTACACGCATAAATTGCTTTCGGAAAGGGCGGAAAAGTTCTCCACGCTCCGCAAGGAAGGGGGAATTTCGGGCTTTCCAAAACGCGCGGAGAGCAAATTCGACTGCTATGACACAGGCCATGCGGGCACGGCGATCTCGGCGGCGCTCGGCATCGCCAAGGCAAGAGATCTGAAGGGGGAGAATTTTTCCGTCATCGCCCTTGTCGGGGATGGGTCTTTTCAGAACGGGCTCATCTTTGAGGCACTGAACAGTCTGAAGATCTTAAAGACAAAGATCCTCATCGTCCTGAACGACAACGGCATGTCCATCGCGCCCACGGCGGGGGGCGCCCATGAAGTCCTTGAGGAGCTGAAGAGCGGTCAGACAGACGATGTTGCGCTTTGGGAGCATTTCGGCCTCAAATATGTGGGCGCAGTCAACGGGAATGACCTCGCGGAACTTTTGCCTGCGCTCGAAAGGGCGAAGGAGACGCTGAAGGAGCAGACCGTTCTTCTGCACGTCGTCACAAAGAAGGGGCAAGGATACCCGTTTTCGGAGAATGCGCCCATGCAGACGCACGGCGTGGGGCCCAAAACGGGGAATGAGGAGTATTCCGCGGCGCTCGGCGAAGAGCTTTGCGCTCTGGCGGAAAAGAACGATAAAATCGTCGCCGTGACGGCCGCCATGACGGACAGCCTCGGCCTTCGGGGATTTTTCGGGAAGTTCCCCGAGAGATCTTTTGACGTCGGGATCTGCGAGGAGCATGCCTCGGTCCTCTGCGCGGCGCTCGCGACGCAGGGGATGAAACCATATTACGCGATCTATTCCACCTTCCTGCAGCGGGCTTTCGACGAGATCATCCATGACGTCTGCGGACAGGACCTTCCCGTCACCTTCTGCATCGATAGGGCGGGCGCTACGGGGCCCGATGGGGAGACCCATCAAGGCGTGTTTGACCTTTCGTATCTTTCTCCGATCCCGAACCTGACCGTCGCGATCCCGAAAAACATCGCAGAATTTCGGGAAATGGTCCGCTGTAGCGCAAATTATCCTCATCCGCTCGCCATCCGCTACCCGCGAGAGGGGACGGAAGGACGTTCGGACGGGGTCGAAATCGGGAAATTTGAAGTTTTACATAGTACTCTGTCAGACATACTAATTCTCGCGGCAGGTGAGCGGTGCATCCGTCTTGCGTATCGGCTCGAGACAGAGGTTAAGGTCCGTTTCCACATCGACTGCGGTATCGTGAACGCAAGATTTCTCAAACCTCTCGACGGGGAGTTTCTTTCCTCCCGTCCCGAAAAGGTCATTGTAACGCTTGAGGACAACGTTTTGACGGGCGGTCTGGGGGAGAAGATCGCGTCTTTTTACCGAAATAGCGGCAAGACTGTCCTGTCGTTCGGCTATGAAGATATCTTTTTGCCGCACGGCGAGGTCGGATCTCTCATGGAAAAGTACGGCCTCGGCATGGAGAAAATTTTGAAGGGACTTCAAAAGTATGCGCGCGGATAAATTTTTTGCAGAAAAATTCGGCTCCCGCACCAAGGCACAGGATGCCTTACTGCGGGGCCTTGTTTTGTGTAACGGAAAACCTGTTTCCCCGAAGGATGACCTTCTCGGCTCGGAAATATTCGAATTTGTACCGCAAGAGAAGTCCTTCGTCTCGAACGGCGGATTCAAGCTCGAGCGCGGCCTTACATGTTTCAATGCGAGCGTGAACGGGTCTGTCGCGGCCGATTTGGGCGCGAGTACGGGGGGATTTTGTGATTGTCTCATGCAGCACGGGGCCAAAAGGGTCTATTGTGTGGATGTGGGAGAGAGTCTGCTCGACGGTCGGCTCGCCCGCGATCCCCGCGTCATCATCATGGACGGGACCAATGCCCGATCCCTTACGAAAGATAACTTTTCCGAACAAATCGACGTCGTCACGGCGGATCTCAGTTTCATCTCTCTGCGTCTTATTCTGCCCGCCGTCCATTCTATTCTTGGCGATGGCGGCTGTGCCTTTGTACTCTTTAAGCCGCAGTTCGAATGCGAGGGCGAAGGGCTCGGAAAGAGCGGTATCCTTCCTACGTTCCGCCACCGCAAGCTCCTCAAAGATTTTTATGCTTTTGTGCGCAACCTCGGTTTCTCCGTCATTGACATCGTCAATGCGCCCATCCGCCCGAAAAAGAATGTCGAATACGTTCTCTTCCTCAAAAAGGGGGGAAGCTCGATCGCAGAAGGGGAATTTTTGGACCGAGCCGCCCATTTCGAAAGGGGCGGTCCGATCACTGTGTGAAAATTTTTTTGCATTTATTCATAAAATGCTTGCAATTATGCGTTAGAGGTTGTATAATAAGTATCGGTATGAAAATCGGCATCTTCTTCAACAGAGATCAAACAGACGGTTCCACCGCCCAAGAACTGCTCAATGCACTGAGGGAAAATGGGGCGGAGGCGGAGATCCTTGTGCGGGAAGATGACATCGGCACGGTCGACAGATTGGTCGTCCTTGGGGGGGACGGGACCATGCTTAAGGCCGCGCGGAAGGCTGCAGAATGCGGCGTTCCGCTCTTTGGGATCAATTACGGACACATCGGTTTTTTGACGGAATTTGAGCGGGGGGAAACGGTGGAAGCAATCCGCCTTGCTCTTTCCGACGCGTGCGATTTGATCGAACGTTCCATGCTTGAAGTCGAACTGAACGGCACGCGCTTTGTCTGTCTGAACGAGTGTTCTCTTCAACACAAGATCACGCCGCGGGAGAACAAAGTTGTAAAGATCGATGTACAGATCGACGGAAATGATGCGGGGGAGATCGTCGCCGACGGGATCATCGTGGCGACGCCTACGGGCTCCACAGCCTATTCGCTCTCCGCGGGAGGGAGTATTTTGATGCCTGAGTGCGAAGATTTTATCTTTACGCCCGTCTGCGCTCTCTCGCTGAAGAGCCGCCCCGTCGTCTATCCTTCCTCTGCGGAACTTTCCTTTACGATCCCGAAGAGCGATCTGTTCCTTTATGGGGACGGAAAGTATCTCGGCGAGGTCAAAGCGGGGGAAACTGTCCGTATCCGAAAGGCAAAACGCTGCGCGACGTTCCTTACAAGGAACAAAAAGGCCTGTTTCCTAAAGATTACCGAAAAAATCAATTAGAAGGACACAAAGCGATGTTAAGAAACGCCAGACACACGAAAATTCTCGAGATCATCGAGCAGATGGAGATCGAAACGCAGGAAGAACTCTGTGAACAGCTTTCCGCCCGCAATTTCTCGGTCACACAGGCGACTGTTTCCCGCGATATCAAGGAGCTCCATCTCTTCAAGGTCAAAGGCATTACAAAACGTTTCCGCTATGCGGCCATGACGGAGAAGGAAAGCGGCCTTTCGGACAAGATGCGGGCCCTCTTCCAGACATGCGTTTTGAGCGTCCGCGCCGTCAACAATCTCATCGTCGTCAAGACGCTCAACGGCAACGGCTCCAATGCGGGCGTTGTCATCGACCGTCTCGAATATCACGAAGTCGTCGGCTGTATCTCGGGCGATGATACCGTACTCATCATCTGTGAAAATAACGAAGAGACGAAGATCGTGTCAGAACGGCTCAATGCGATCTTAAGGGCTTAAGACTATGCTGAAAAGTCTCTCGATCCGCAATGTCGCGCTCATCGAAAGCGCCGATCTTGAATTCTCCGAGGGCCTCAACGTTCTTTCCGGAGAGACGGGCGCGGGCAAATCCGTCATTTTGGAATGCATCGACTTTGTCCTCGGCGCCAAGGCAGACAAGGGGATGATCCGCTACGGCGCATCCGAATGTCTCGTCCGTGCCGAGTTTACCTTCCGCGATCCCGCTATTTTTGAACTTCTTCGGGAAATGGACCTCGACGGGGAGGACACGCTCGTCATCACACGGAAATTGACCACAGAAGGGAAGGGGTCCTTGAAACTCAACGGCTGCCCCCTGACCGCCACCATGCTCAGACGCATTACCTCGCTCCTCGTGGACGTCCACGGGCAGAGCGAGCATTTCTATTTATTGAAGGAAAGCAATCAGCTCCGTCTGCTCGACACCATCGCGGGGGAACCCGTAGCGGGTGCGAAAAGGGAGCTTTCCGCACTTCTTGCAGAGAGACGGGATATCCTCGCTGAATTGGATCTCCTCGGCGGTGATGCGGGGGAACGCGACCGGAGGCTCGACATTCTCCGATTCCAGATCGACGAATTGACCCGTGCACACCTCAAGGAAGGGGAAGAGGAGAAACTTCTCGTCTCCCGTGAGAAATTCCGCAATGCAGAAAAGATCAAGGACGGCCTCTCCGAAACGAGGGAATATCTTCTCTCCGACGGCGGCTGCGCGGATTGTCTCCGCGGCGCGGCACATGCCCTGCGCTCCCTGTCTAAATTCTCGGAGTGCTATCTGTCCCTCGCCGAACGGTTGGAGAATGTCTCGGCCGAGATCGAGGACGTGGGAGATGAGACCGAAAGAGAGCTCGATTCTCTCGGCATGGACGAGAGAGAGGCCGAGCGGGTAGAGGAACGGCTCGATGAGCTCAAAGCGCTCAAAAAAAAGTACGGCGGGAGCATTCAGGCTGCCATGGAATTTCTGCAGAGAGCCGAGGACGAGCGCGAACTTCTCGAAAACGGAGCAGAGCGCTATGAAAAGCTGTCAAATCAACTGACCGCGGTCGAGGATAAGCTCTATGCGGCGTGCGTTCGGCTCACAGAGGAACGGAAAAGGGCCGCTGAGGGTTTCAGCGAACGCGTCACCAAGGAGCTCTCGACGCTCAACATCGCCTCGGCAGATTTCCGCATCGAATTCGGCGAATATACCCGCGAAGATGTCGGGAAGGCCACATCCGAAGGCCTCGGCGGCGTCAAATTCCTCTTCTCGGCAAACAAAGGAGAACCTTTGAAGGAGCTGCGGAACATCATCAGCGGAGGAGAAATGTCGAGATTCATGCTCGCAGTCAAGGCGCAGATGTCCGACGTTGCGGGGCTCGGCACTTATATCTTTGACGAGATCGACGCGGGGATCGGTGGAAAGACGTCCAAGGTCGTCGGAGAGAAGTTCTGCAAGATCGCCAAAAATACCCAGATCATCGCCGTGTCCCATTTGGCCCGCATCGCATCCTTTGCCGACAGTAATTTCCTCATTGAAAAGACGGAAACGGCGGGGAGAACGCTCACGCACATCCTTCTGCTCGACGGGGAAGGAAAGAAGAGGGAGATCGCCCGTCTCATCGGCGGAGACACGGGGGAGATCTCCATGCGCCATGCGGAGGAACTTCTGCAAGAGGCCGAGGATTACAAAAAATCCCTTTAATGGTATCTCCGCAAATCGAATAGAACGCGTCAGCTTACGCAAAATAATCTCCAAACGGAGGTTTTCATGCGTAAGCTGAAATTTTTTTTCGCGGTTTTTGCGCTGTGTCTGACGATCGCCTTCTTCGGCGGGACGGCCAACAGAGCAAGGGCGCTTTCTAATGAATATTATATAGGCGGGATGACGGCCGGTTTTTCGCTGTCTGCGGGAGGTGCCGAGATCATCGGCCTTTCGGAAGTCAGCGCGGAAGATGGGATCCACCGTCCCGCAGAGGAGGTCGGCCTCAAGATCGGGGATCTCATCTGCGCGGCAGACGGCATCTGCATCAAGACCATTGACGATATGAACCGCATGCTCGAAAAGAGCGGAGGGAAAGAGATGGAATTCACCATCAAGCGGGACGGGGAGAAGGCTGACGTCAAGATCCTTCCCGTCAAGGACAAGAAAAGCGGGAAGTATAAGATCGGCGTTCTCATCCGCGATACTTTGACGGGGATCGGCACCATCACTTACATCAAAAAGGATACGCTCGAATTCGGTTCGCTCGGACATGCCGTCTGCGACGAAAATAACCAATCGCTCGAAATTTCCGATCCAAAGGTGTACCTCTGCAGCGTCATCGGCGTCAACAAGGGCAAACGCGGAAAGGCGGGCGAGCTCAGAGGGCTCTTTCTCAACGACAAGAGGATCGCCAAGGCGGAATCGGTGCTGAGTACAGGGCTGTACGGCACTTTTGACAGCGGATATGACTTTTCCCACAGCGAGACGGTCGAGATCGCACCCTTGAGCGAGGCAACGATCGGGAAGGCAGTCATATACTCTACCATCGACGGCGTTTGCCCGCAGAAGTACGAGATCTGTATCGCCAAAGTGGACGAAAATAACAAGGAAAATAAAAATTTCGTCATCAAAGTAACGGATGAAAAACTGATCTCGGAGACGGGCGGCATCGTACAGGGCATGAGCGGAAGCCCGATCGTGCAGAACGGCAAGCTCATTGGCGCTGTAACGCATGTATTTTTGAACGATCCGACCCGCGGCTACGGCATCGGCATCGAAAATATGATAGGAAGATGATCGGCAGAAAGCCTCGGGAGTGCCCGAAGGCTTTTTCTGTGGAGGTTTTAGAGAAATTTGAATAAAATACCATTGACATCGTAGACATATCGTGCTATAATATGACTACGATATAAGGAGAGAAAGATGTCACTGAGAATTTCCATTCGTCCGTCAAAAGATCTTCGCACCAATTACGGGCAGATCTCCGCATTGACGCGGCAGAATCCCGTCGCCATCACCGTCAACGGGAGAGAGGACACCGTCCTCATGAGCCACGAAGATTATCTTGCCCAGCAGGCTGCCATCGAGGAGATGAAAGAACGCCTTGAACTGTATGCGCATTTGGCGCAATCGGAGGATGATGTGCGGCTCGGCAGGGTAAAACCGATCGACGCCGCATTCGACGACATCGTCAAGACAATTTCGGAGTGAGCCATGCATTACAAGATCCTCATGACCGAAACAGCGATCGCAGATCTCAAGAAGATCGCAATGGACATTTTCGACGTCTCCAAGGACGCCGAAACCGCTTTGAAATTTGTTTCTGAGCTGAAGTCAGAAGTGACCCGTCTTGCCGATTTTCCTCGATCGGGAGCAGTTCCTGACGATAGGAACCTTGTCTGTCGCGGGTACCGTTATCTCGTACATAAAGAGTATCTCATTTTCTATACCTTTGAAGAAGGGAGCGATACTGTCTATGTAAAGGCCGTCTTTAATGCAAAGCGCGACTATAAACGCGTTATGCGCTTGTATTTTTGAATGGCCCGACCCGTGGCTACGGCATCGGCATCGAAAATATGATAGGAAGATGAGCCGAATCATATCGAACTATGGTTCATATCATAGGATATGGACCTATTTTTTTTACAGAGTTTTTTCGCAAGAGTATTTGAGCGAAAAAAAACATTGATCTTTCTCAGCGTCCTTGCCGTGCTCTTCACCGTCCTCGGCATGTGCTTTCTCTCATCTGCGGCCGTCTACGAATATCATCTTTCCGCATGTGAAAGTTTCATCCTCGATATCTGCTATTCAGACACGAACGTCTTTCTCATCTATATCGAGAGGCTCGGGGGATGCGCTCTTCTTCTTGTCTTGATCCTTGCAGGCAGCGTTCATCCGATCGCTCTCGTTCTGCCGCTTGCCGTGCTCATTTACCGTGCGTTTACCTTCGGGGGATGTCTCTATGTCTTTTTTAACTACTACGGCATGACGGGGGCGATGATCGTCTTTATCATCTATCTTCCAATCCATCTACTCACCGATGTCTTGCTGATCTTTGCCGCTGTGACGGCCTTTGCGCGCTCCTTTCGGTTTTGTGCCGCCGATTTTTCGGGACTTCTGTTTGACGCGCTCGTGCTGTTTCTCCTTGCCGCCGTCGTCTACCTTGCGGAGACAATTTTGCTCCTCGTGCTCTTTCATCCGATAGGAAAAATTTTGTAAGTGTATTTTTTCCCTCGGGGCGCAAACTGTGGGTATGAAAAAGTTACTCTACGGCGCCGCACTGCTTGCGGCGGGAATTATGACGATGGGGGGCGGGGTGAAGGCGGCCGCCCTCGACAACGGACCGAACTGCAAAGCCGCTTATTCCTGCGACTACGGGAGCGGAACGGTCATCTATGCAAAAGAGGAGACGAAACGCCTTCCGATCGCGAGCATGTGCAAGATCATGACGTTGCTCTTGTCCTTTGAGGCGGTGGACAGCGGTGAACTAAAATATGATGAGATGATCACGGTGAGCGAAAATGCCGCAAGCATGGGCGGATCGCAAGTATTCTTGGATGCGGGTCTTTCCTATACTGCGGAAGAGCTCTTAAAATCCATTGCCGTCTGTTCGGCAAACGATTCCTGTGTGGCAATTGCAGAACGCGTCGGGGGGAGCGAGAGCGCTTTTGTCGGGAAAATGAATGCCCGTGCGAAGGAACTCGGCGCAGATAACACCCTGTTCGCCAACTGTACGGGACTTCCCAAGGAGCCCCAGTATTCCTGCGCAAAGGACGTTGCGGCCATGCTGCGGGAACTTTTGAAACATGAAAAGTACTTCGAACTCACAAAAGTCTGGATGGAGGACTTTCACCATCCCGACGGACGGATCATCAGCATGACCAACACGAACAAACTCATACGATACTACGAAGGCTGTGACGGCGGGAAAACTGGTTTCACGAACGAGGCGGGTTCATGTCTTGCGGCGACGGCCAAGCGCGGCGACATGCGCATTATCAGCGTCGTCATCGGGGCAAGCAATTCCAAGAGCCGAAATGCCATCGTATCCGCTCTCTTTGACGAGGCTTTCAACGGGTATGAGGACCACATCGTCCTGAAGGAAGGGGAAGAGATCGATCGGAGGGCTTCCGTTAAGGGGGGCAAAGTGAAGGAGATCGGCCTGTGTGCGGCATCGACGCTCTCTGCCTTCGGAAAGAGAGGCGAGACGGGCGATCTCACGGTGGAATACGAGTTGAAAGAGCTCAAAGCGCCCGTCAATGTCGGCGATGAGGCGGGTGAGGCCGTTCTGTACAGGGATGGAGTTGAAATTGCAAGGACCAAACTCATCGCACAGGAAGAGGCGCGGCAATATTCTTGGTGGGATGCCCTCCGCGAGGTCGCGAAAAATTGGAATTGACCAATTTGCATAGTACTATGTCAGGCATAATGGCAAAATCTCGGCCATTGTGCCTTTTTTTCTTGTAAAAAATTTTTCAATGTGATATAATTTTACATAGGTGAAATCATGAACGAAAGAGAAACATTAAAGATCGAAAAAGGACATCTCACGATCGGAGGGGCAGACTGCGTGGAGCTTACGAAGCAATACGGCACTCCGCTCTATGTTTTCGACGAGGCCTATATCCGCAAAATGATGTGCGTTTACCGCGACACTGTAAAAGAGGAGTACGACGGAAAGGGGCTTATTCTCTATGCGTCGAAGGCTTTTTGCTGTGAGGCGATGTACGCCATTGCAGACGAAGAGGGGCTCGGCGCCGATGTCGTCTCGGGCGGAGAGCTCTACACGGCCATGCAGGCGGGATTCCCCGCAGAAAAGATCTATTTTCATGGCAACAACAAGCTGCCGAGCGAGATCGTCTATGCTTTAGACCAAACGATCGGCTGTTTTGTAGTCGATTCGGCGCTCGAGGCCGATTTTATCGACGCTGAGGCGGAAAAGCGCGGCATGATACAGAATGTCCTTCTCCGCATCAACCCGGGCGTCGAGGCACACACGCATGCCTTTGTGCAGACGGCGACCCCCGACAGTAAGTTCGGGTTCTCCATCCATAACGGCACAGCCGAAACGATCGTCTCACATCTTCTCAAGAAGAAACATCTTCGCCTGCTCGGGTATCATTCCCATATCGGCTCGCAGATCTTTGAAAAACAGTCCTTCGTGCTTGCCGTCGAAAAGGTCTTGGCATTTGCGGCTGAGATCAAGAAAAAATACGGTTTTGAGCCCCGTGAGCTCAATATGGGCGGGGGATTCGGCATCTGGTACACCGATGAGGACGCCAAGATCCCTCCGGAGGGATCTTGGCGTCCTCATCGGTGTACCAGATGCC
>CANREC010000029.1 GCA_947629535.1 uncultured Clostridia bacterium
CAACTCAAATATGTTTACGCCGACGAAGCCGACCTTTTGAATGTCGCTCTCTTCGGAAAGACTGCCACACAGTGGCGCAAAGAAAATCCGACCTTAAAAGGCAATATCCGCGATTATGCCACTATCGAGCAACTGCTTGTAATTGCCAATATGGAAAGCTACAATGCTATTTTGATTGAGCAAGGTGTTCCACAAGCAGAGCGTTTGCAACGTCTCAATGATATGGCTCGCTCCCAGCTTCGGGTACTGCAACAGATCGACACTTCGCATTTGCTTGGGAATAAGTAAAGAGGCATAAAATGAATACAAAATATTTTAATCAATTGTTAGAAAAGGCATCTTTGAATGTCATCAATCCCACCGAAGAAGAGCGAAAGGCTTGTCAAGAATTACAGGAGTATATTTCTAACCATATTCCTAAAAAGTTATATAGATATAGACGCTGTGATGAAAATTCGTTGAATGCATTTTTAAACGATCAGCTTTGGTTTTCCACTGGCTCGAAAATGAATGATGATTACGATTCTATGTTGTATTATGATAAAAAAGCAATTAAAAATGAAATAGCAAATATATTTGACGAAAACGGCAACATAAAAATGTATGTCGGGCTACAAAAAAATCTACCAGAGGCAATAAAAAGTATACTTGCCATTGTTGGTAATGACAACCTGCCTGCGTTTTTAGAAAAATTTAAAATGTACACGCCTGAACAAATTAAAGAAATATCAAAGAAAATACATAATTGGATAATAAATAGTAACCGTGATTTGGAAAATGAAATCACAACAAGAGTACAAAAGAAAACCAAATTTGCTTGTTTTAGTGAACGAATAGATTCGCCATTAATGTGGGGACATTATGCTGCAAGTAGCACGGGATTTGCTTTAGAGTATGATTTCCAAAACAGCAATACAACGAATTGCCCGCAGTGCTCTAAATTGGGCAAAGAATGTTTTGCGCCCTATAATGGCACTATCCTGCCAGTGATATATACTAATAAGCGGTTTGATGCAACTCAAGCTTATTCATATATATTGCGCTCTTTTTTATTGGATGAATTACTAATGCCGATGTTCGGTACGGTAAACATTAATTTCAAGGAACAGCTACTTGGTCCTATAGACTCGCTGATTTGGGATAGGATTATAATTCATAAGGCAAAAGAGTGGGAAGAGGAAAAAGAATGGAGAATAATTTATACAAAACCAAACGATTCTAATTTTTTACAAATGGATAGTGGTTTTGTAATAAAACGACCGACGGCAATTTATCTCGGGAGCAAAATATCGCAAGCAAATCAAAAATTTTTAATTGATGTGGCTCGTGAAAAAGGTTATAATATTTATAAAGAAAGTGTAAGCACACAAAACCGTACTTATAAAATGGTCTTTACCAAAATATAGACAGATGCCATGTTATAAGAATCTATATTTTGTCAGCGTAAATTTAATGGTAAAATGCTTTTCTGTAATAAATAGATTTGGTTCAAATTCGGATGCCGACGTGCCGCCATATCCAAGCGGCGGGGCACCAAAGGTGCCCCGCCGCTTGGATATATATGGGCGGAAGTGAGGGATCCGAGGGGAGACAAGCAAAATTTGTGCCCTTCCACGCGCAAATTTTGCGCAGGTCGGCAAGCTCCGACTTGCCGACTCGACCAGCCCTGTGGGCTGTCGATCGTGCGCGCCGCCCAAGGCGCGGATCCCTCACGTATTGGCGAAGTTCCTACGCCAATGCGTCATGTGGTTCAAACAACAACACCTGCGCCCTGCCACCGAAGGGCACCCAAAGGGTGCCTTTTTTCGGTGATGGAGAGAAAAGCCCACCCTTTTCAGGGTGGGCTTTTTGGGTGACCTTGCCGTACAGCAGATCTACGCGGCGGGCGGGGTGAGCGGGCAAGAGTTGCCCCTCCCCCCTACGTCCCTCTCCCCGCAAAGCGGGGAAAGGGATAAAAACAGGGTCAGTACGTGCGTTTCGAGGGGATGACGGTCTCGGAGATGAGCGAGGCCAACTCGGCCGCGGCGTGTATTGCCCCGCCGCCGTCGACATACGAGCCATCCGCCCACTGCGTATTTTTCAACGAATCTCTGAGATCCTCGGAGTGCGTCTTTCTGCCTTCCAACAACGATTTATCCCGATAAACCTCTTGCTTGTGCCACTTGATATGCTCGTAGTTCTTTACGCCGACATCCTTAAATTGGCACTGCAAACGGATCCGATCGCCTTCAAACAGGTTATTCAGATCTGCCTTGCCCGTAAACTTATTGTTCGCAAAATTTATGGTTGCATTATCCAATCTTCTACCATCCGCATCCACCATTTCATACGTCGCGGCATAGTAATGATAGGAGAAATAATCTACAAGCGTTTTGCTTACTATTTTCGAGCCGTTATCCAACGTTGCACTGCCCACCGGGGTGTACTTTCCGCCATTCCAAACAAATACCTTGTCGCTTAAATCGGAAGCGGCAAATGCCAATATGTTGACATAGATCTTATCGGCTCCACTCAAACTACTCGCGTTGGCTTCAATATTTTGTCCGTGCCACTCAAAATAATCTTTGACGTTCGGTACAACTTCACCGAAAAAACTGCCGACCAATGCGTTCATGTTTGAAAGCATAGGCTGATTGAAGTAGTTGAGAATATCAATTGACCCCTTATAATAGATCTTGATCTTCTGCTGAGACGTATTATCCGCCTGAATGGAAGTGCCGCATTCCGTCATGACGATATTTTCGGCGTACATCGTCAGGTTGTCATAGTACAGCTGTACCGCCGTCTTGGGAATACAGGAGAACACGGTATTCTTCGCATAGAACGTGTTCCCGTCCGGGTTGAATTTGTAGTAGTACGACAGATCGCAGTAATACGCATACGCCATGTGGAGATTCGTGGTTTGGATTTTACCGCTGAGTTCATCCTTGGGATTTGAGCCCTTTATCACAGCGTTGTACGCTCTCTTGAACGTTACGGCTCTACTTTCGTTGTATCCGTTCGGATAATTGTTCGGGTGACTGTTCATATCTGCAACTATGCTTGCATTAAATGCTTCCAAATTGACCTGATAGCCGTTGCCGTACAGCAAAGTCTTACCCAAATTGCCCGTCTCCTTCAAGTACAGCCCCTTTTCTTCGGCTTCCGCCGACATTTTTTCCTCGCCCGTAAGTTCGCCCTCGCCGTAAAGGTTTTCCTGCAAGACGATGCTGGTATGCGCATAGTAGCCATTGGCATCGAACACATTGACCAAATTG
The DNA here is from genome assembly GCA_947629535.1 of uncultured Clostridia bacterium. GTDB lineage: Bacteria > Bacillota > Clostridia > Christensenellales > Borkfalkiaceae > Gallimonas. Next base: position 3,258 of record CANREC010000029.1, read on the forward strand.
TTCGCGGCATTGCTGTCGGGATCCTGGAGCACGTTGAAGTTGAAATGCGCATTGACGCCGCCGACTGCGCCGTCGCCGCCTTCGAGGCGGAGGAAGGAGAAGGCGCCGGAGGAAGGAGTGATCGGATCCCCTTTGATATCCTCCTTCCCATCCGACTTGCTCCATCCCTTCTTTTCGCCGAAGTTGCCGAAGAGGTCGTTTTGCACGTCGGATTCGGAAAGCCCCACAAAATCGCCGAAGTAGACGCGGACATAGCCCTCTGCCGCCTCGGAGACAGTATCCACCCAAGGGACATGAGGCTGCCCGTCCGCATATGTGCCGTTGGCATTGACGATCGTGGTCGCTGCGCCATCCGCCGACTGAAACTGAAGCATGACAGCGTCGGCATCCCCTACAATTTTGTACGTTCTGCCGTTATAGGTCACATCCCTGCCCGTCTGCGTGATGACGACATCCTCGGTCGCCGCATCGTCGGTGTAACTTGTCAATTTCCAGTTGAGGACGCTGAGATCGGTCAACGGATCCTTCTTGCCCATCTCATTCGCCTGCATATCGGCTACATCTTTATACGCCGCGACGGGAACGCGATAGTAGTCGACGAGGTTCCCATCGCCGTAGTCGCTGTGCTTGGCGAACACGCGCACCTGCTGATAGCCCTTGTAGACGTCGGCGCTGTTGTTGCCGTCGAAACCGGGGAATTCGATCCACGCGAGCGACGTACCTGATGTGAACTGAATGGTGCACTGCGGCCTGCAGTAAACGCCGCCGCCGATCTCCACCAAGGCCGATTCGCCTATTTCAGACGGCAACACGAGGTTGATATTGGCGTGAGGGAGGCGCTCATTTCCCGTACTTATCAATGTGTGTTCGATCGTCCAACCAACCGATTGCCACTGGGCGGGGATGATCTCTTTGAATTGAACATCGGTGCCGAAGCCGCCGAGATATTCGCCATCCGCCACGATATAGAGCGCGACGGTGCCCGTCATACGCGCGGGAAGCACATACTGCAAAGTGCCGTCGGCCTCGAGAACGCTCTTTTCTCTGCCGATCGCAATAGGCGCATTGCCGTCGCCGAGATCGACGCGGACTTCCATGGAAAAATCGGTGAGCTGCACGCGCTCGACCAGCAACCTGAAACTCACGCCGCTATCATCCGTGGTGCGGAATTCCACACCTTTTATGCTCCCATCGACTTCAAGACCGCTCAATGTGCATTGGCCGTTTTCAAAAGGCTGCCAATCGCTCATCCCATCGGCCTTATACTCCAACGACGGGTCGGTGACGGGCTCGCCGTCGAGCCTCCCTGCCTTGACGGTGAACGTGAGCTCACCGAGCAAGGTCTTGTATTTTTGGCCATCGCCGAGGACGGTTTTGCCGCAAGTCACTTGGATCTCTTGCGCCTTGGCCTTTATGGTGATATTCAGCGTGAAGAGCTGAGAGCCGATGTTAAGTCGGTACTTTATCGTCTGCTCATTGGTGCTCTTCTTCGCCGTGAGCGTGAAGGTGCTGCCCGAGATGCCTAATTCGACATAGGCGACGCCGTCTGTGATGTTCTGCAACTCGATCGCCGAAAGCTGGAAGTCGGCGGGATCGAAACTCGCTTTATCGACTGTGAAAGTGATCTCCTCGTCGATGTTGGCAAAGGCGAGAGCTGTGGCGTTGTCGCCCGTCTGTAATTCACCGCCGTCATACGTCACCTTGGGGGCGGCATTGAGTTTCCCATTGGTCGTTATAACGGTGCGCTGGGTGCGGGCGAGAGTGCCGTCAGCGGTGTTGACGATACCGCTCGGGCCGTAATCGGCCACGTCCGACGTGTATCTTACACTGAAAACGAAGGTGTACTCCGTCTTCTCACCATCAAATTGGAACGTACCATTTTGGGTGAAGTGGTTCCAGGAGAGGGGCGTCCCATGAGCCTCGTTGTTGACCTCAACGTGCACCTCCTTGCCCTCCCTGGAGCTATTGTTATTTGTAACGGCGAAAATATAGGCGACGTTCGTTTTGCTGGTCTTGAATTCAACTCCCTCGGCGTAAACTGCGTTGTTGAATTTCACGGAAAAATCATTGAGCGTGACGGGCGCATCGACATAGATGTTGATGGTGTAGGTTGCGTCTGCGCCGCCGTCCGCTACCGTCACCGTGAGCGTCGCAAAGCCGCCCGTCCTCGGAACGATGTGATAGACGCCGGAGGAGCCGTCCGCGGTGATAACCTTGTTATCCCCCTTCGTGACAGTGTAAGTGACCGCGGCGTCTTTCGGCACAGTGAAGTAGATGCGGCCTTCCTCGGAGCCGTACTTTAAGACGACGTATTGGGTATCGGTATCGAGCGTAATTTCTTTGTTGCCGCCGAGGGGCTCGTAGGTGACCGCAATCGTCTTACTGCACGTTTCCGTGCCGTTCCGCACGGTCTTGATGATGAGCGTGACCGTGCCGCTCCCCGTGAATTTGAGCTCTCCGCCCGCTACCTCGGCGATGCCGTTTCCGCCGCCTTCAAGCTCGTAGGCGAATGTATCGGTGTGGTTTGCGGGCTCGACAACGATTTGAAGGTCCTCTTGGAAATTGATGATGCTATCATGCGTGACGATCTTCTCCGTCTCCACATCGGCATATCTGACCGCGATGCTCTGCGCATCCCGACCGAGGGTGCGGGTGGTCGTGGCGCCGAATGCAATGCCCTTGAGGGCGTCGCTGTACTTCGCCGTCTCCGACGCGTACTCCACGCCGAAAGTGACGGTGAGGCTGCCAAGATCGCCCGAAAATTCGATCGTGTCCGTGTAGGTGGTTTGATCCGCTGTGGCCGTGAGGCGCTTGCTCTGCCCGTTGTTGTATTCCACATAGAGCTGTTTGCCCACCATGGCGCCTTCTGCGCAGTTTACGGTGACCTCGAAAGAGACGGCCGTCCCCTTTGTGCCGTAGGAGGCGTTTTGCGCGCACTCCTTTCCGCCGAATTTGACGGTGATATCGTCGGACGCGACGGGAACATTGACATAGATGTTGAAGGTGTGGGTCTCGTCGATGTTTTGGCCGTTCACCTTGACTGTGACCGTCGCAAGACCGCCTTTCCGTGGCGTGATATGATAGACGCCGAAGGAATCGTCCGCGCCGTGCTTGTAGCTCCCATCGATGACTCCTTCGCCCGAAACTTCGTAGGTGACCGTGGCGTTTTCGGGAACGGTATAGTAGATGAGGCCGTCCTTGCCAAGAGACATGGCGATGTTTTTGGTCTCGGTTTGGGTGCCGGGCTTGATCTCGGCGTTGTCGCCGAGGGGCTCATAGGTGACCGTGAAAGACTTGGTGAGCGTGACTGTTTCGCCGCGCTTGGTCTGCACTTGCACCGTGGCCGTGCCCGCCTGTCGGAAGGTGAGTTTGCTTCCGTCGATCGTGGCGATGTCGGCGCCGTTTTCAAGCACATAGGCGATGGTCGTATCGGTGTGGTTTTGAGGCGCGACGGTGACCTTGCCGTTGAAGTCGATCGCGGCCTCTTTGGTGACGATCTTCGCCGTCGCCACCTTGCCGTAGGTGACGGTGATGCTCTCCGCGTTCCGCGCAAGAGTGCGGGTGACGGAGGAAAGCGCGACGTCGTCGCTCTTATCGGGCTCGTAGGCCGAGGTGCTATCTGCGTACTCTACGCCGAAGGTGACTTCGAGCGTAGCGAGCTCGGCAAAGTCGATCGTGCCCGAGAGGGTATTGGTGTTTTCCGCGCCCGTCGCCTTGGTTTGGCCGTTGTACTTTACATAGATCTGCTTGCCTTCCATGGCGCCTTCTTCGCAGTTTACGGTGACTTCGAAGGAAACGGCGGCCGCCGTTGTGCCGTAGACGCCCTCTGCGGGAGCCGTATCTTGGAGCGTGACTTCGAACTTATCCGCCGTCACGGCGCGGTTGACATAGACGTTGACGGTGTATTCCTTATTTAAGTTTTCGCCCGTCACCTTGTACTTGACGGCGCCGAAACCGCCCTTTTGCGGCGTGATCGTCCATTCACCGTCCTCCTCGGCGACCGACACAACGTCATTTTGCGACGTGCATTCTATCTCTGCACCCGCGGGCACGACATAGACGATCTTGCCCTTATCCTTGACCGTGCCGCTGCCGTTCATGAAGAGAAGAAGGTTGAGTGCAGTATGATCGTCGGCGGGAAGTTCGACGACCTTATCCTGCTTATCGCGAGGCACATAGTTGACTTTGATCTCCTTGCTGACAGAGTCTTTGCCATCCATACCGACGAGTTGAATTTGTACCGTTACGGTGCACGGCTCATCGGCCTTCGTAAAGTTGAGTTCGCCGCTCGTCGCATCGATCGTCGCGTCGCTCCCTGTCAAGGAGTACTTGACGGTATCGGTGTGGTTCGCGGGCAGGAGCTCCACATAGACCTCGCCGGCAACGACCGTCTTGCTCGTTTTGAAGGTGAGCTTGGAGCTCGTTATGGTCACATCGGAGACCGTCGTGCCCTTATAGGAGAAGGTGATGTCCGTCGCGTTGCGCGCGATGGTGCGCGAGGCGGAGACGCCGAGTTCGCCCGTCTTGCCGTATTCGTTTGCATTCTCCGCATATTGTACGCCGAAGGTCACGGGGAGCGTGGCGAGACCTGCGAAACCGATCTCTTCGCCGTTGCCCGTGAAGGTGGTTTCGCCCTCTTTGCCCGTCAGTGTGGTTTCGCCGTATTTTACATAGATCTGCTTGCCCGCCATGGCGCCTTCTTCGCAGTGTACGGTGACCGTGAAGGGGACAGCGTCCTGCGCGGTGCTGTAATATCGCGAGGCGACCGTTGTGCCGCCCAATTCCACGGTGAAATCGTTCGCTACGGTGCGGTCGACATAGACGTAGAAGGTGTATGCTGTATCATTCACCTTGAACGTGACGGTATCAAAGCCGCCCTTTTGCGGCATGATCGTCCATTCGCCGTTTTTCTCGGCAACCGACACGACCTTGTTTTGCGAAGTGCAATCTACCGTCGCTCCCGCGGGCACGACATAGTCTATCTTGGCGGTATCCGTCATCGAGAGAAGGAACTTATTGCCGCCGTCGGCGGGAAGCGTGATGACCGTATCCCCCTCGCTGCGGGGCGCATAGTTGACCTTGATCGTATAAGTATCGGAAATTTTGCCGTCCAAGCCGCGGAGCCGGATCTGCACCGTGACGGTGCAAGGCTTGTTGTCCGCGAAGGTGAGAACGCCTTGGGACGTGATCGATGCGCCGCTCTGTTCCTCAGCCAAGAAGTACTCGGGGGTATCGGTGTGGTTGTCGGGCCCGATCTTGACATAGACCTCGGTGTCATTGACGGCCTTGACCGTCTTGAAGGTGAGCGAATTTCTCGTCGTTGTGATCGCGTCGACGTCTGTATCGCGATATCGGAAGGTAATGCTCTCCGCATTGCGCTTGAGTGTGCGCTTGACAGCGGGAAGGGTGCCCTTTGCGCCGAGTTCGCGCGCTTTCGCGCTGTATTTTACGCCGAACGTAACTTCGAGCGAGTTGATATTCTCGGGGAAGGTAATGCTGCCGCTCATCGTTTTGCTGTTTTCGGTGCCGTCAGCGGACACAGAAAGACCGCTGTATGTGACATACAGCACCTTGCCCGCCATGGCGGACTCTTTTTCATCGACGTCTAATCGGAAGGAAACGCTCGTGCCTGTTGCGCCGAAGAGCGGATCCTCCGCGGATTTGCCGTTCAGCTGCACGGAGAGATCCTCCGCCGAAACGTGCTTATCGACATATATCTCGACGGTATAGACTGTTGTCCCCTTCGGCTCGCCGTTTCTCGGCGCGGAGAAGAGCGCGATCGCCGCCGCGGACCGAGGCGAGACCGTGATCGTAACCGTGGCAAAGCCGCCCTTCTTGGGTACGATGTGCTGTACGCCGTTCTCTTCTGTGAGTTCGACTGCGGCGTTCTTTTCGTCCACTACCGCATATGTGACCGTGGAGTCTGCAGGCTCGGCGAAGTAGAGAACGCCTTGTTCTTTGGTGTCGCCATCCATCGAGAGGAGGACCTGTTGCTTGGCGGGTCGCTGCTCGCCTTCCGCGGGCTTAATCTCAATGCCCGTCGTGTGCTCGCGCTCGCTGACGGGCGCGTAACTCACCTTGATGCGGCTCTGCGCGTGCGCCTCGCCGCTATCATATTTGCAGGAAACGAGCACATCGACGGTGCCCGCCTTTTGGAAGGTGAGCGTGCCGCCGCTGAGCGTTGCGGTCCCTTCTGCATTTTCCAATGCGTAGGAAAGTTTATCGGTGTGGTTTGAAGGAAATACGCTGACGGAAGCCGTTGCATCGCTGTCCGTGCCGAAGATGAGCGTTTTATCCGAAAGCACAATTGACTGTGCGTTCTCCGTCCCATTGTAACCGACGGCGATGCTCTTTGCCTTGCGCTGCACGGTGAGTGTGAACGCGTCCGTCTTTTCTGTGAGCTCGTTCGTTTCTGTATCGTAGATCTCTGCCGTGACGGTGACTCTGATGTCGCTCGTGCCGTCCGGCATTTCGCCGACAAAATAGAACGCTTCTTTTGCCTCATCAAATTCAAGGACTTTCTTCGAGGAGATACTGAATTCGACGTTTTTGATCTGTCGGTTGGTGTTCTCGGGCTCGAAACCGGCCGCAAAGGGAATTTCGAGCGGCTTTTTCGCGATGTTTTGGTTTGCGTCGTAATATTCGTCGAAATCGACGGTGTACATCTTTTTCTCAAAGATCGGCAGGCGGTAGTAGTGGAGCGTGGAGACGTACTCGACGGATGCGGACGCCTGTGTGTTGCCGAAGTCCGTAGCCGTCGCCGTAATGGTGACTTTGCCCGCCTTGAGGAATGTGATCAGCCCGTTTTCATCCACCTTGGCAACGTCGGGATCATCGGAAGTGTAGGCGATCGTGACGTCCGCTTCGAGCGGGCTCTTTGTGATTTTGGGGAATCGTGCCGTTTCGAGCGCCGTCTCGACGCGGCTGACGCCGCTCTCGGTCTTGATACCGTCTATTGCGCTGTGGCATTTGATCGTGACGGAATCGAAGATCTCCTCATTTTCCACCGAGGTGGCGGTGATGGTCGCTTCGCCATACCCCCTTGCCTTTATGATGCCCGTCTCGCTGATGGCGAGGATCTCGGGGTTTGAAGTCGTCCACTTGACGCGTCCTTCCTTTGCCTCCCGCGGATAGATCACGACGGCAAGCTGCTCCGTGTTTGCCTCATACATATCGGTCGGATGATCCTTGGCGATCTCGATCTTATGCACGGCGTCGTCGGTCACGAGCACACGGCGGCGATCCTTTTTCAGGTTGTCCTCCGCGCTCATGACGTTGATATATGTCTCACCGTAAAACTTTGCAACGACCTTGCCGCTTGCATCCACGGTGGCGATGTTCTCGTCGTCCATCGAGAAGATAAGGCCGCGATTCTCAGCCTGGAGCGGCAACACGTTGACTTCAAGTTGTTCGGCGGGAGGGTTCTCCTCGTCGTCCATGACGAGCACCAGAGTGTCGTCGTCGACGAATTCCACATAATCTACATAGATGTGGTTCGTGAGCGCCTTGATCGCCCCGCTCACAAGCAAGATCGCAAGAATGATAAGTGGCAACAAAATGATCGTAGATGTCATCAACTTTTTCATAGCTTACCTCTTTAGACTTCGATTTTCCGATACTTTTTATCTGCCGTAAACCAGAACACGACAAAGTTCACCGCTGCAAAGAACACTGCGATCGCCACCGCGATGAGATAGGCCGCAGTCGTCCCTCTCCCGGCGCCGTCGGGAAGAATGATGCAGAGCGCGCCCAAGAGCGCGGCAACAACAAGCCCGATGAGCAACATATATGTGATATTGATCTCCTCCGCCTCGCCATTCGCCTTGGGTTTCAAGTTGGGATCGGCAAGGTTCAGGTTGATGCCGCAAAAAACCAGCCCCACGGCAAGCACAGCTTGGGTCACAAGGAGCACCGCCATCTCCGCGCCGTTCAGGAACCGCAAACTCGCCATCACGATGGCGCTGATCGCAAGTGCGATGAGGCTCACCGCGATGTTCAACAGCCCCTTGATGAGCAATTGCTTCCTGTACCCGACGGGCACGAGTTTGGTGATGTAGAACTTCTTCCCCTCCACGCTCAATATAGACCCCGCGAAGGAGCAGATCATCGCCATAAACACCGCGACGACGAGCATCGACGTGCCGAAGTTGAACCCGGGGCCGATCTGTGCTTCTCCCACCATGGATATCAGCCTGTTGCAGAAAAATACCATGACGGGGGTAGAGATCGCAACGCCGAGGTAGAAATATGAATACGTCCTTGTCCGCAGGATCTCCTTGAACTGGTAGCGGAAAATGGCACGCGAACTGCTGTAACTGTCCTCCTTGGTATTCTTCACACGCACGCCGAAACCGCTGTCCAGCGCCTTGTTCCGAAAACTCGTGCAAACGATGCGCGCCAGCGCCACACCGCCCGCAATGAGTGCGGCGGACGCCCCGAGGAGCACCCCGATGCCGAGGCCGAACCGCTCGAAAAAGATCATGTTGCCGAGGTAGTACGCAGGATCATAATATGTGTCCAACCCCGTAAGCAAGCTGTTCCATATCTCCAAAGTGCCCTCTTCCCAATTCCTGTGGATGAAGAACTGCGCGAGGGCCGTGAGGATGTAGTCGTACAGAATGAACGCCCCCACCAATACCGCAATGAACACGCCGAGCATGACGAACGTGTGGCGTTCCAGCAGCGTGACGAGGTACATCACGGGGATCGCAATGAAAATGGAGAGCGCAAAGGGAATGAGCGGCATGAACAGCGTACCGAGGAGGACCCCCATCAGATAGACGAAGGTGATACATTTCATCGCCACGCCGAACATGAGCATCACGGGGATGACTAACGCCGCCGAATAGATGGCGAGGTCGATGTAATTCAATATGAGGTAGCAGATGAACTGTTTGAACGGGCTCAGGGGGAAACGAGCCGTGATGGCAAGATCCGCGGGACGGTAGAGCCGCTTCATCTGCATTCCCGTCGCCGCGATCGTCAGCCCTATCATAATAATGGTAAGATAGAGCCCCGCGAGCCGCTTCGCCGACACATCGATCTCTTCCTTGATAAACGCCGCGTTCAGAACATAAGTGAGCGCCAAAACAAGCCCAAGCGCAACGAGAACGGCAAGAAAAGCGGCAACCGCCGTCATGATGGCGCTTACCTTGCTGTTGTTGCGGTTAAATCCCCACTTCAATTTGAGTTGTAAACGGATAAACTCACGCATCCTCTTTTACCTCGTTCAGCGTGGTATAATATCCGCTCAAGTCGAAATCCGTCTCCTCGGTGAAATCGACGATGTTCGCCACCTCTCCCTGCTTGATGAATACGACTTTATCGCACGTCTTTTTGACGACTTCCAGGTTGTGCGACGAGAAGAGAACGGAGTGCTCGCTATCCGCATAGGAACGGATATACTCGCAGAGGAGCGCCATTGTCTGATGGTCGAGACCCACCATGGGTTCATCGAGGATCCAAAGTTTGGGTCTGTGCGTGATGGACCCCAAGATGCAGATCTTCTGCCGCATACCGTGCGAGTAGCCCGCGATCTGCGTATCCAACGCATGGGCGATCTCAAACCGCTTGGCGAGTTCCCCCGTCACATACTGTTTCTGCTGCTTGGTCGCCCCATACAGACTCCCGATATAGTTGATATATTCTCTTCCCGTGAGCTTTTCGTAGACGGAGTGGTCGTCGGGAACATACCCGATGAGGCGCTTGGCTTGCTCCGACTGCTTGGCGATATCGTAGCCGTCCACTTTGATGGCGCCCTCCGCAAAGGGCAAAACGCCGATGACGCTCTTGATGATGGTGGACTTGCCCGCGCCGTTGCTCCCGACGAGCCCGACGACTTCCCCCGCCGACACCGTGAAATTTACGTGCCGCGCGGAATAGCGCTCGTTGTTCCTGTATTTCTTTGAAAAATCTGTGACTTCCAGCATATATGTATTTACCGACCCCGTGACTGCCGAAACGGATGTGGTTTCGGTTTCCGCCTGCCCGGATGCGGATGCCTTTCCCGTTTCCGCCTTGGGATTCTCCTTTTGTTCCATGTCAGTTTGCCTCCCGATGCTTTTTCTTATGAATTTTTTCAAGGATCTTGCCTGCTTTTTTCCGCCGCCGAACGTATGAAAACATCGATCATTCGTCAATTTTTTATCATTTTCGACGGCTTTTTCACGGCATACCAAGTCCATTGTACCATTACACCCCCCCCCATTGTCAAATTTTTTTAGTCATGAAAAAATATGACAAACTTGACGTTTAGCGAGCTTTGGCGGATCTTGGCGAAAACTTTTTCCGCAAAACACCGCGTTTTGCCCCTTTGGGGCATGAATTCGGACTACTGAAATTCTTTGGATAAAATTGCCCAATTGACGGAATGGATATGAATGATAACCATTTGGAATGACGAAATGTGTCATGGGAATCAACGATGTCATCATTATATACAAACTCTTTTCCCGTGTTGTAGGGTGGATCAATATAAATGACGTCAATTTTGCCCTTGTGCGTCTTTTCAAGCAATTTAAGAGCGGCGAGATTATCGCCCTCGATGAGGAAGTTCATTTTCCCGCCGTTGTCGATAAACAGCTCTTTTTCTTCCGTTAGGACGGGCGTATGCGTTTCCAATAGTTCATCAATGGCTTCTCGATGTTCCTCAAAAACAAGTCCATACTTTTTGTTTTTGATATCCTTCTCGATTTCCGCAATATAGGAAAGGAGCGCTGCCGTATTTTCATCCTGCGGTGCGGAAGCAATATATGTTTTGATCGCCTTGATTTCTTCGATAAGCCGCTCGCGCCTTTCTTTCGATACGTTTGTAGACATACCTTACCGCCTTATTAGTCTTATACTTTCACATTATAGCATTATAAGACTAAATAAGCAACCTTATAAGAATAAATAATTCTTGAAATGCGCGTAAAATTATATTTATAAAACTAATTGCGAGGGAATATGGAAGTCGGGGAACGAATCAGAACACTGCGCGAACGGGCGGGGTTCAATCAAAACAGGTTGGCGGAATGGGCAGGCGTATCGCAGACACATTTAAGACGTGTCGAACTCGGACAGGCAGACATTACCGTCGGGCATTTGCAACTGATCTGTGACGCGCTCGGGGTTTCTTTGAAAGATTTTTTTAACGTTAGCGACGATGCGGAAGAAGTTGCCGCCGCAATGTCGAACTTAACGCCCCGCCAAAAAAATTTATTGATAGAATTTTTGAAAAGTTTGTAAAAAGAAAAGTGGTTCGATATCTTCGAGCCACTTTTCTTTCTTCGAGAAACTTTCCCTAAAGGGGGCGGGCGGGAAAGTGCGGATCCTTAAGGAGCCAAATGCTTGCCTTGTCTCTGCTTTTATGGTATAATCGAGCCGTGATCGGAACGCATGCAAACGTCGTCATAATGGGTCGGTCTCCATTTACCGACAACTCAAACTCATCGCACGGGACGAAAAGTTCTGCTGCCGACCGTGACATGCTATAGAGACCCGCAGGAGGAAAATTATGACCAAAAAACAGAGAGCGCAGGAGCTTCTCGAATATGTAGAGAACATCCGCGACGAGGAGGGCTATGCCGTCGTCGACGTCAATATCGGCGAAGATACCCTCTATGATCCCTTAAGTCTCAAGGGAAACAAGGACTTGAACGGCGAAATTTACAGCTATATCGACGCGCAGACCAACGTCATTCCGTCCAATATCCCCCTTCGCATCCGTTTCCACGGCGACGTGGATGAGGCGGAGCAGGACGAGATCCGCAAGATCATGCATCGGCATTATACGATGCAGTCGTACGACAATTCCTGGGATCTGGCGGCGAATTTCAGAAAGATGATCCTTCTTGCCGTCTTTGGGGCGATCGTGCTTGCCGTGTATCTCTTTCTTGCGATCACCGAAAAACACGTCTTTATGGCGGAGATCCTCTCCATCGTCGGCTCCTTCTCGCTGTGGGAAGCGGCGGACGCCTTTCTTTTGGAACGCCCCCATCTTCGCCGCGAGCATCACAACATCGAGCAGAGCCTCAACCAAAAGATCGAATTTGTGAAATAAAAAAACGCTCATTCTGACGTCAGGGAAGGATCCCTGCAAACGGGCGGAGAGGCATAAGGCTCCTCCCGAGGAGGAGCTGTCACCGTAGGTGACTGAGGTGGGCATGTTCGGCGCCCATTGGCTGCCCCCGTGTCCCCCGCGTCATCCTTAGCCGCCGCCATAGGCGGCGTGTCGAAGGATCCCGAAGAACGAAGTCCGTTTTTTCATCCTCGGGATCCATCGCTACGCTCTGAATGACGCATTGTCAGCGAGGGCAACCCCCGCCCCTACCCCTCCCCCTTCAAAGGGGGAGGGCGATTTGGGGGCTCAGGATGACGCAGGCGGGGCTTGGCACTCATTCTGAGCGGGACCCGTACTAAAGGGAAATAGTCAAACGCACAAAAAAATAACCGCCCTGCGACCAAGCTTCGGCGGTTATGATTCGATAACTTATGCAGAAAGAGTGTATCGGCCGCTGATGAAGTCGATGAGCTCTCCCGCGGACGTCCCCTCTTCCACGGTGACGTCGTCAGCGAAGAATCTGTGCTCCGCGTTGTGATACCACAGGAATACGGCGTGCATCTTCTGCTCGGGGTCGCGTTCCCAGTCGATCCTTCTCAGGTCCGCCGTCCCCTCGTAGTAGAGCTTTCCCGTCGTCTCGAGCATGGCGGCGATGTCCGACTTGACGACGATGTACTCGTCATGATTGATCTTGCGCATGATGACGAACCTCTCATGGCCTGCGAGGCGGATGATGAGAAATTCCCGCGACGGAGAGACGGACACGACCCTGCCGCGCGGGCGGGTGCCGTGGCCGGAATCGTGATAGAGCACGACGTCCCCTGCCGCGATCTCCTTTTCCCAGAGCGAGAGTTCGCGCGGGATGTCATGCGTGTTGAACATAACGTTGTTGCCGTATTCGAAGAACGTGATCGTCATACTTCCCCCTTCGATGCAAGTATAAAGCAGACGGGCGGCGTTGTCAAGATTTCCCGAAAAAATTTATGGGATCTCGCCCGTAAAAGCAAGGCCCGAGCCTCTTTTTTTGAGGTTCGGGCCCTTCACGAGAAAAGCGCTTAACAATATGAAAAGGGAACAGGCCAAAACCTGTTCCCTTTTCATGGCGCAGAGAAAGGGATTTACGCCTTGAGCGGCGCGCACGATCGACAGCCCACTGGGCTGGTCGAGTCGGCGGGCAGGGACCCGCCGACCTACGCAAAATTTGCGCGTGAAAGTGCACAAATTTTGCTTGTCTCCCCTCAAATCCCTTCTCCGCTCTAACATATGAAAAGGGAACAGGCCAAAACCTGTTCCCTTTTCATGGCGCAGAGAAAGGGATTTGCGCCTTGAGCGGCGCGCACGATCGACAGCCCACTGGGCTGGTCGAGTCGGCGGGCAGGGACCCGCCGACCTACGCAA
>CANREC010000030.1 GCA_947629535.1 uncultured Clostridia bacterium
TGGCCCTTGGGAAGGACGGTGCCGTCGGCGTAGAGCTTGGCGATGGTGATGGTGTTTGCGGCGCGTGCGCTGATGGCTGCGACTGCGGCCTGCTGCTCGATAACGACGTCCGTCCAAGCGGCCTCGTCGGCGAGCCAACCGCCGATGCTTAAGACTTTGCCCTGCAGGTAGATACGCTTGCCGTCGTCGAAGAAGTCGCCGACTGCAAGATCTTCTGCCTCTTCAAGGGCCTCAGTGACGGAGAAGGGACGGCTCTCGCTGCCGTGCTCCGCGCCTGCGATGGTGACGGAGATGTTGATGACCGCCCTCTTCGCTCCGCAAGTGAGGGTGAGGGTGAGCTCAAAGCTCACGGGGTCCATAGGAAGGGCCGTAACGTTGAGCTTTCCGTCTTTGACGGCGTACTCACTGTTAGAGCTCTTGTATTCGAATTTGACGGCGTTCGCCCACTCGCCTGCGGCGGGAAGGGTGACTTCGCCAACGGTCGTGATGTTGATGACGAACTCGCCGCCTTCATTCTTCTCGAGCGCGGCGACGACGGCGTCGTACTCGGCCTGAAGTTTGGTCTCGTCTGCGACGAAGGCGATGCCGACCTCGAAGGTCATCTCGGTCACATAGAGCGCGCCCGAGCCGTTCTTGACGGTGTAGGTCTGCATGGAATCGGCAGAGTCCTCGACGACGGTGTTCTGATAGGTGACGGTGTAGACTTTGACGTCGTTGCCGCTTGCGTCCTTTGCGATGACGACGCCCTTATCTGCCGTGCCGACGAGGGTCGCCGTCTTTTTGCCTGCGACGGTGACGGTCGGGAAGGACGTGGGAACGGTGGCGCTGACGATGCCGATCGTGAGCGACTTGAACTGGGCGTTTTTGATCGTGATCGTGCCGTTCTTGCTCTGCAGCTGAAGGAGAGAAAGACCTTCGTACAGAGTGTCGTTCTGCATGACGGCAGTGGTCGAAACGGTGTAGGTCCCGACGGCGTGGTCGCCATTGTAGTCTTTGTAGGCCTGCTTGCCCTGCTCGACAGCATAGAAGAGCGTATCGGACGAGAGGAGAAGTTCGCCATAGGTCTGCTGAGGGACCGCCTTGACCGTGACGGCGACGCGCTTGGTCGTGGAAGCGGCGTTGTTCAGCGTGGCCTTGACGGTGAGATAGACGACGGCGTCTTTTTCGGGAAGGGCGGGAACGTTGATAACGTACTTGCCGTTCACGACGGAGACGGTGTAGGTCGCGTCTCTCGACGTCCAGACGAGGGTCACGCCCTCAAGCCCGGAGGCGGGAAGAGCGATCTGCCCCATCTTCTTGACGGTGAGGGTCAATTCCACTTCGGAAATGGCCGCAGTGACTTTTTCGGTATCCGAACGGCAGTCGCTGTAAGAGGTCGCGATGACGCTGTTGCCGCCGTTTGCCGTGAGGGACGGCGTCGTGCCGTTTGCAAGATAGCCCCAAACGGTGATCTGGGAGCCGAGGGAGAGCGCTGCCTGAGATGCGAGCGGGCCGTTCAGCGAAAGCGTGGTCAGGCAGATGGCGTCGTCATCGAAGGAGTTGCCGTTGGGAGCGCCTGCGATGTAGACGTTCTTGAAACACTTTGCGGCTGCGTCCCAAGCGCCGAGCTTGACGACGTAACCTGTGACGTGGACGCGGTCGGTCTTACCTGCAAGGGCAAGGGCTGCCGCTTCCGCCGTCGTGTAGGGATAGGCCTCGGAACCGTCGTTGCCTTCGTGCATGGCGATCGTGACGGTGAGTTCGACTTCTTCCTTGACGGAACCGCTCGTGATCGTGACGACGAGGGTGACTTTGACGGAGGACTTGTCGCCGAGCTTTACGACGGTGAACGTGGTGCCGTCGAGCGTGGCATAGCCGCCCACGGAGCCCTTGAGCGCCCACGCGAGCTTGGCATCGTTGAGGGTGGCGGGAAGTTCTTCCGTCGTCTCGCCCTTGGTGTAGAGCTTGCCGTCGTAAGCCGCAAGAAGGGCCTCTTTGGCTGCGGCAACATTGGCTGCGTCTGTCTCGGGATCGGAAGGCTCTTCGCCGCCTTCAAAAGAGCCGAGATGAGAAGGATACTGAGGCTTGGTCGGGTTTACGAGGAAAGAAGCCTTGCTCGCGCTCATATTCGACGTAAATGTATCATATGAGCCGAGAAAGTATTCCGTATTTTTTACTGTGACTGTAAGGATCCCTAATTCAGAATTCCAAACCCAAACGCATGCTTCCGTACGGGTATCGCGATACAGAGAATTGATGTAATCGCCATTCTCCACAATTTCGAGATACTTCTCGCCATACTTGATGACCCAACCGCCGGAAACTGCCTCAAGAGTAAATTCACCTGCCTGTTCTGCGTCTGTCGTGACTGCAAGCCAGTATGCCGTTGAGGTGGGTTCGCCCGTGAGATAGTACCAAACGCCGTTTGCCTCCATACCGATATAATACTTTCCTGCTTTCGGTTCTTCGGTGATGGGGTCAAATGTCTTTTCAGCGGGCGTTGGGGGCGTAACTGTACCGCCGCCCTCGCCATAGAATGCCATGGTCTGGACAGAGACGTACTTGTTGCTTGTTCCTGCCTGTGTGACATTAAAGACAAGCTGATAATAGCAGTTCGTCCATTTTTCCGTTCCCGCCTCGACCGTGACTTCACCTTTTGCCGTATGCGCAATGGTCTTTGTGGAGATCGCCTTTGCGCCGTCAGCCATGGGGTCGGAAGAGAACACATTAAAGGTGACACTATTTACGGTGATAGTGCAATCGCCAAAGGTAATGACGACCTTTGTGACTGTGCCGCTGAGCGGAGTTTTGGAAGTGAGTTTACGATCTTGGTTCGTGATCTCCTTGCCGCCCAAGCGCCAAGGGTGTATTTGGGAATTCCCTTCGAGGTTCCACGTAATGCCGTCGACGTCGACGTCGCAGTTATCGTTATATGCACTGTTGCTCCCCGTCTTCTCCATGGTGCTGAGGGTATACAGAGCATCATCTTCCGAAGGACCGGGTTCGGGCGTGACTGTACCGCCGCCTTCTCCGAAGAACTTCATCGTGGCAACCGTAACGAAGACGTTATTGCCGGACGGAGCAGAAAGATTGAAGACGAGCCGGTAATAGCAATCCGTCCAGTCGGCCGTGGCGTCCGCATCGATCGTGACGCTGCTGTTTGCCTTATATGCGACGTCCTTGGTGAAGATGGGCTGAGCGCCTGCCGCCGTGGGATCCGTCGAGTAGACGTAGAACTTGGTGCTGTTGACCGTGATATCGGTCGATGCAGTCCCGAAGGTGATGACGACCCGCTCGACGGTGCCCGCAATCGGGGTCTTACTCGTGAGCTTACGATCCTGGTTGTTAAGGCCGTCTTTCTTGCCGCCGCCGAGGCGCCAAGGGTTCATCTTGGAATTCCCTTCGAGGTTCCACGTAATGCCGTTGACGTCGATATCGCAGTTGCTTGCGTAGGAGTTGTTGGAGCCTTGGACGGTCGAGGGAGTCGTATCAAGGGTGTAGATGATGCCTTCTTCGGCGGGAGGAGGCGTAACGGTGCCGCCCGCGGGGGTTCCCGTGATAGCAATAGACTTGACATAAATCGCATGTGCGCCACCCTTGAAGGTGATCTCCTGCTCCCCTGTCGTCGTCACATCGTATTCGATCGTGAAGAATTTCCACGCATTGGTGCCAGTTGTGAAGTTTGCATCGGTTTCGGTATGCGATTTTTCGGTAAGGGTCGTCGTGCCTGCGGTGATCGTAAGCTTATCGGCTTGATCATAGCTAAACGACGTTGCGATCACGACCACGATCTTGGTAAAGGTACCGCTGATCTTGAGCGTGCCCGAGGTGGCTTTGAATTGCATGACGGTGAAACCGTAAGGCGTATTCGACGAACCGTCAAAGTAGTTGTCAGTTCCCAAGACGTCGGTCGTCGTCACGATCGTGCCGTTGACGTTGTGTTCGCCCTGATAAGGCGAATAACCTGTCCCGGAGAGGCCCGCAAAGACAGTCTCTTTTGTAAGCTCAAGCGTGCCTGAAACGGGCTGAGAGCTCTTCGCGCTGATGGTGATCGTGACTTTCTTGGTGTTGTTCGTGACGGTCTCCGTGCCGCAGGTCGCCGTGACGGTCGCCTCAACGGTCTCGGCCGTATCGGGAAGTGCGGAGACGGTGATCTTGGTCTGCGCAACGGGATATTTCGTCTGCGTAGAAGTCCAAACGAAGTCGACGCCTCTCACTGTGGACGTGGGAAGGTCGGTATCCCCTGCCTTGGTGACGGTGAAGGTGTTCGCGAGCGCTTCAAGGGCTGCATTGACCTTCTCCTGCGGCGTGCGCGTATCTTCGCCCGCAGTGAATGTGACGGACGAGAAGTACATCGCATACTCGCTTGTGTTGGCAATGGTATATTCCCCTTGACCGGGAAGGTCATAGGTCAATGTATAGATCTTATTGCTTGTGTTGGTGGGATCGCCGACGCCGTTATCGGCAGAACCAACGATCTCCTGCCCGCCGCACTTCACGGTGGGCTCGCTGAGCGTGAAGGTCGCACCCGTCTTGAGAACGATGACGAGCTTGTTGAACGTCCCACTCACGGTAATAGTGCCTGCTGCCTTCTGGAGCTGCAGTTCTTCGGGATAATAATCACTGGTGCTTGCCATGACCTGTTTGGTCGTGACCTTATAGGTGCCGACGGTATGTTCGCCGTTATAATCCCCATAGGAAGATGTATAGATGCCGGGGAACAAGCTGTCAACATTGAGAAGGAGACCGTCTGCGGGCTGCGTGACGGGAGCCTTGATGGTGACGTTGATCGTCTTTGAGGCGGTCGCTGTACCGCAGGTCGCCGTGACGGTGAGATGGATCGTCTTATTCTGTGCGGGAAGAGCGCTGATATTGAGTTTTCCGTCCGTGACGGTATAGGTGGCGTCATCCGAGGTCCATGCAAAGGTGATCTTGCTTGAAGCGGGCTTGGGAAGTTCGATCGTCCCCGTCGCGTTGTAGGTATAGCTATCCTCGACGATGGAGAGAGCGCTCTCGGCCTGCTGTTGAGGGGTCTGTTCCTCTTTTTCGATATAGTTACAGTAAACAGAGCTATAAGAATTGTCCGACTTCTTGAAGGAAGCGATCTCGGCATAGGGCGCAGAATCATTTTTGCCCTGATACAATTCGATGTGACCGTTGACGGTCATCTTGGCGCCGAGCGTGAGATCGTTGGCCGAAGTGAGGACGTCGTTATAGTCGATCCTGTAGATGCAGAGGGAATTTGTCGTGTCGTAGGTCTTAGTCTCGTCATATTCATCGTCGGAAATGTAGACCCAACCGACGGCATTGGAGCCAAAATAGGAGCTGTTGCCCGTGTCGACAATGTAGCCCGTGACATAGATACGGGTGGGAACTTCCTGACCCTTATCAGCCTCGGCATAATAGTAGTCGCCCGACTTCGCCAGACCCGATGCGATATCCATGACTTGGTCGACGGAATACGGAGCATCTTCCGTGCCCGTGCCTTCCTTCGGCCTTGCGCTGAGCTTGTGAGGGAACTCCACGCTCTGGGTCACGCTGCCGACGGTAATGGAGGCTTTGAGGGAAAATTCCACTGCCGTCTCGCCCATGGTCAGAGTGATCTCGAGCTCTTTGGACGTGGGATCCATCTTACCGATCGAAACATAATTTTCGATATTCGGCGTGGCCGAAGTCACCGTCCAGACGATGTCATAAAAATTGTCGCCAACCTTCACTTGCCCAAGAACTTTGTAGCTCTTGTTGTTGTCGGCCTCGTTTTCGTAGAGGCCTTTGACCATAGCGATCGCATTCGACGCTTTCTGCGCATCCGTTTCGGTCTGCGTGCCGCTATCGGGCGGATTATCGTTGCTGGGGGTATCATCTCCCCCGCAAGCAACGAACCCAAAGCACATTGCGAGCGCCATGAGGCAAGTGGCCAGTCCAATCAGCCATTTCTTCATCATACCTGTTCTCCTTCTCCGAATTTTCTATTCCGATTTATCCAAAATTGGAAACAATGTTTCAGTTCAAGATCTCGATCCATTCGAGACGGTGAACTTTGATCTGGTAGGGCGTATCGTTGTAGCTGTCTTCATATTTATCGACAATGCCCTTGACGTTGATGGTCTTGCCCTTGAATCTGTCCTCAGTGACGGTCTTGCCGTTTTCCATCAAGACTGTGGTGCGGACAACGATCTTCTTCGACGATCCGGGCTGTGTGCAGGTGAGCGAAATCGCCCCCTTGCTGTCGCCTTCTTTGGTCGTATAAACGCTGACGACTGTGAGGTTCTTCATCGAGATGGAAGAGGCAATGACAGCCTCACCCATGGAAATGGAGAGATCTTCCATCGTTTCGACATCATTTCCGTCCTCGTCCTTGCTCTTGACTTCGAATGACGCCGCAGCGGTCCCCGTTGCGAGCTCGTCAATCGTCATTTCCTGGAATTTGGAATCTGCCTTGCCGATAGCGCGGCTGTCCTCTTCCCCGGGACGGAGAAGATTGGCCTTGATGCCCGAAATCTGGTATGTGCCGCCCCCTTCGTAATAGGTGAATACGCCGACGGCATTGACGAGGTTCCCGACGGTGAAAACTTCATCGACGGCGGAAGTGCTTGTATGAAGGTAGACGGAGAGCCCATAGGCGCGGCGGTCTTCCTCATCATACTGTTCGATATAGGCCGTCTTGAAAGAGCCGTTCGCCATGATGGCGGTCACGGTCCCCTCGACACGGATGGGCTTTTGGATATAGTCCTCGAGGTGATAACGCAAATATTTCAGTGTGACGGGGATCGCAGCGCCCTCATAGAAATTTTCATCCTTGACGCTTGCGGGGGCATAGAGATGGATCTTTTGGGATTGCGCCTGCATGAGTGCGGCAAGGGCGTCTTCGCCGTAACGGCTGCTGCCTGTTGAGGAACCAAAGGCATAGCCGTTCTGTAAAATTTCGACATTGAGATTACGGAATTCCGTTCCGCCCTGTGGTTTA
This sequence comes from uncultured Clostridia bacterium, assembly GCA_947629535.1. GTDB lineage: Bacteria > Bacillota > Clostridia > Christensenellales > Borkfalkiaceae > Gallimonas. Next base: position 6,947 of record CANREC010000030.1, read on the forward strand.
TACCAGACCCAGACGAGGTAACGGCCGTTGGAATCGAAACCCCACTTTGAATCTTCGTTCGATTCGACAATGATCTTTTCGGCCGTCTCGAGCTTGCTACGGGTGAAGAGAGATGCGGTCTTGCCCCACTTTTCGACGTCGCCCGTGGACTCAGGCGTGTCGACAGCGATATAACGCGCCTTGATATAGCCGTCCGTACCCGCAAAGTCGGCGGCATTGTAGCCCGTCAGCTCGGACTTCTCGACAGGATTGAAATGCGTCGTGTCGCCGTCGACGTAAAGGCGGACCGAGACTTCTTGTTTCTTGGTTTTGGAAGCCATGTCGAGCTTGACCTTGGAGACGTAGTCGACGATCTCCCCTGTAGTCCCGCCGGGGGGCGTGACAGTCCCGCTCGGGGGGTTCACGTTCGTGTCGTCGCTGTTGTTGTCCCTGTTATCGTCACAGCCCGTGAGAACGGGCAGGGCGAACACGACGGCACACAGCAACGCAAGCAACATCTTAAAATATTTCTTCATGGTTTTACCTCGATTCGTTCGTGTTTCCGAAGGTTAGGTCAAGTATTGGACACAATTTCTGACGGCCTGTTTGAATGCGTCCTCGAGAGAAGATGCTTCCGTCATAACGGCCTTCATCAAATCGCCGACCTGTTCACGCGCTTTAGAAGAACCGACGAACGCGGGAGAGGTAAAGTAGGCGTCTTTCTGTGCGAAACAAGCCTTCGCGGCAAGGGCGGCAAGATTGCTCGTGCCGTCTGCCTTATCGAGCAAGGTCTTATAGGTCTCAAGCGTTTCCATATACTCCATCTTCAGCGGAGGCATGTAGCCCGAGTCAATGGAGAAATCTGCCTGAAATTCGATATTCGTTGTGAGATATTTTACAAGGAGCCAGCTCGCAAGGAATTCCTGCGGGTTGGAATCTTTGAAGATGCAGACAGAAGGACCCTGCGAAATGGCCTTCGGATGCTCGGGGTCGACCTGAGGGATGGTCGCGACGCCGGCGGTAAAGAGGTAATCTTCACCGACCATCGGGGGTTTCTGATACTGACCGCCCGCGGTGGAGCCGATGCACATGTAGCACTTGGGTTCCTGCAACGATGTGAACAGATTGGAAGTATATGTGTTGCCGTTCAGTTCCTGTGTGGTGAAGTAACCCTTCTTGTACTGTTCGTAGATCTCCTGCACGAAACCCCTATTCGTCTCGTTGTCAAAACGGAATCTGTTTTCAGCCGTGCCCGTGGGATAGGTATATGCAGAGCCGTACTGCTCACAGAGCGTGATGAACCAGTTGGCCTCGGAATCATATCCGAGCGGCACGCATTCGGGATCGATCTCCTTGATCTTTGCGCAGGTCTCCCACATCTCCTTCCATGTCTTAGGAACAGAGAGTTTATTTTCTTTGAAGAATGTCTCGTTGTAATACATGACCTCCGTGGACTTTGCAAAGGGAAGCATGTACATCAGGGAGCCGTCGCCGAACATGTGGCCCTCGTTATAGAAACCTTCGATAAACATGTCTCTTTCCGCCTCGGTGAGGCCGAGGTTGTACTCTTCCCCGTTCTGAAGAGTGATCTTCATATCGGCATAGGTGCCGCCGGGAAGGAAGTCATTGAGCGCCTGCACGGATTCGGAGACGTTATAGTCGGCAACATGGTCGCCATAGCAGTAGACGATATTGGGCTGTGTGCCCGCGACGATCTGCTTGCTGACGGTCTCGTGGACGGTGTCGTAATTCCCCGACTTGGTTTCCGTGACGGTGATGTTGGGGAAAAGCTTGTTGAATTCCTGCAACTGGTACTGAAGCTTTTCTTGAAGCGTTTTCCCCATGGTGTGGTTGAATACGATCTCGACGGGCGTGTTAACATCAAACCCGCCCTCAGGCATTACGAAACCGCCCGATTTGCTGAGTTCGACATTCGCGAGATCGCCACGATCTCCGCCACCGGTCCCGCCCTCGGGACCCGTAGGCCCGCATCCCGCAAGGGACAGCGCTACCGTGCAAGCCAACACATTTGCAAGCATTATTGCACCGATCTTTTTCTTCATGTTTATCTCCTTTATTTTGATTTCTTGCTTTGGTCCATATTTTGAGGGGATCCTTCGCTAACGCTCAGGATGACGCTTTCCCCTATCCGCCCCTTATGGGCGGGCATGGTATGACGCTTTCCCCCGCCTGCCCCTTATGGGCGGGCGCTTTATGAAACGTTCCCCTATCCTTCCCTTGCGGGCGGGCACCTTTCGCTTAACCCTTAATGCCGCTGCGCGAGACGCCGCGCATGATGTATTTGCGGAAGAACATGAATACGAGCAGGAGCGGGATCGTGACAATGACGACGGCCGCCATCTGCGCGGGATAGTTGACCATATTTGTGCCCGCGATCTGGAACGAAGCGCCACGCAGACCGACCGTGACCAAGCGGTGCAGGTCATCGTCTGCGACGAGTTTTGGCCAGATATAGGAGTTCCACGCACCCATCATCTTCAAGATCGTGATGGAGATGAGCGTGGGCGCCGAGAGCGGGATCATGACCTTCCAGAGGTACTTGAGATCGCTTGTCCCGTCCACCTTGGCGGCTAAATACAGCTCATTGGGGATCTGCATGAAATTCTGCCGCAACAGATAGATGTAGAATACACTGACAAGGAAAGGAATGATGAGCGAGAAGAAAGGCGATATCTTCTGCCATACAGACGGATTCGCGGCAGGCAAATAGATCCAATCGAAGGACGTCACGGTGAGGTAGTTGGTAATCGTGAAGAGTTCACCGGGGATCATCATCGTCGCAAGCATGAAAGCGAAGAGGATGTTCTTCCCCTTGAATTCCAACCTTGCGAACGCATAGGCCGAGAGCACCGTGATGACGAGCGACAGGATCGTCGAGACGACGCCGACGATGACCGTGTTGAGGAACAGCCTCCCGAGATTCAGATCTCCCGTGAATGCCGTGATGTAGTTGGACCAAACGAACTCATGCGGCCAAAGAGTCGGTATGGTCGCATTGTACTCTTCGACGCTCTTGACCGAAGAGATGAGCATCCAATAGAACGGGAACAGGACCGCGACTGCGATCACGGTCAAGAACAGATAGATCACGATCGAGACAAGGATCTTTGAGAATTTCTGTTTTGTCTCGACGCTCTTGATGGAATTTGCGCCCGAAGAGCCGCTTGCGGCGGCCGTTTCCTTCATCACGCTCTTTGCGGGAGCCTTCTTCGCGCTCTCCACGGAAGGCTTTTGCAGCTTTCCGCGAACAACAAAGAAGAGCAAGACGCCCGACAAGGCGACGATGAGGGCAAGGATCACACAGAAAGCCACCGTATGGTCGGATGAGGAACTTGCAAGCATCATGGAAAACATTTCAGAATTGTTTGTCATATTCCCCTCCTCAATAATGGACTTTCTTCTTGCTGACGTACAGATTGATCATCGTCACAGCAAAGATGATAGCGAAGAGGATGAGTGCGGCTGCACTCGCCTTCCCCTGGTTGTGGTCGATAAATTCGTAAATGAAACCGACCATCGTATTCAGTGCGCCCTCTTTTCCGACGGGGCCCATGTCGTCGCCGAAGATACCGACGATGCTCGAATATTCCTTAAATCCGCCGATAAAGCCCGTGATGACGACGTATGCGATCATCGGGGAAAGGAGCGGCACGGTGATGCGCCAGAAGGTGCGCCAGCGCGACGCGCCGTCCACCTTTGCAGCGTCGTAATACTGTTTATTGACACCCTGAAGCCCTCCAAGGAGCACGAGGATCTTGAAGGGCAGAGCATTCCATACAATATAAATAAACATGACCATAATGTTCGCCCAATAAGACGAACCTTGGTCGATCCAGTTGATGCGCGTTCCTCCGAACGCCTCAATGATGGTGTTGATGATACCGATGGAAATCGGTTCCCTTCCCGGCATGATGCCAATCATACCGAACATGGCCGCAAAGACCATACCGATGGCGATGGAGTTCGTGACATAGGGAAGGAAAAAGATAGTCTGAAAGATCTTGCGGAGCGGTTTGATGGAGTTGAGCGCAACCGCGATGAGGAGCGCCAACATCGTCGAGACGGGCACCGTGAGGACGGTCAGCAGCATCGTATTCCCGAGACAGGTCAGGAATTGGTCGTTTTGCACGACGGATGTAAAGTTGTTGAACCCGAGAACAAATTCTTTCCCGATCATTGCGGCCTGATAGTCATAGCCGACGACCGTCTCGAGCTCGTTGTCCCACCGGCACAGAAACGCGATGCGGATGGTGTTGATGATGGGCCAGACCGTAAAAACTGCCAAAATGATGAGAGCGGGCAGGAGATACAGCCATGCTTTCCAATTGTTTTTATGTTTCGTCTTTGTCATGCGTTCTTCTTGCCCTCCGTATCCGTGTTCTCTTCGGCGCCCTCCTCTTCGGAAGGTGCAGGCTGCGCGGGCTTTTTCTTGAACAGACCCTTTACTTTGGCAAAGACCCCTTTCTTCTCCTCTGCGGGCTTTTCTTCCCGCACTTTATCGTCCTGCTCGCGCGGGAGCGGGCCCTCATGCGTGGAATAGAACTGCCCCTCTGCCTTCATCTCGGCGACCATCTTCTCGTGAGCGGCGATCTGCTCGCCGAAACGGACGCGTTCTTCGGTCTCCTTGTTGAAGAGGAAAACTTTGTGGGGTTTCAGATCGAATTTGGCGGTGCTGCCGCTGATGTTCCCCATCTCGTCGGCCGAGATGATGGAACGGATGACCGTATTTACCGAGGCGGGATTGGACGAGACGACGGAGATGTCTCTTCCCATGACGTCGATGCCCGAGACGGCACAGCTCATCCTGCCTTCCTTGGAGAGGATGAATCCCTCGGGACGGATGCCGACGAACACTTCCTGATCGGCCGCGCCCTTGACGTCGAGGACGCATTCTTCTCCGATATAAAGCTTTTCGGCCTCGACACGGCCCGTAAAGACGTTGATGGGCGGCGTGCCGAGGAATTTTGCGACGAAGAGGTTCGCGGGATCGTCATAGACCCACTGGGGTTTGCCCGTCTGCATGATGACGCCGAGTTTCATGACGACGATGAAGTCCGAAATGGACATCGCCTCTTCCTGATCGTGCGTGACGAAGATGGTCGTGATCTTGGTGTCGCGCTGGATGCGTCTGATCTCCTCGCGCGTCTGAAGGCGGAGCCTTGCGTCGAGGTTGGATAAGGGCTCATCGAGAAGGAGCACGCGCGGCATCTTGACGAGGGCGCGGGCGATCGCGACACGCTGCTGCTGGCCGCCCGAGAGCTCGGAGGGCTTGCGGTTCATGTATTCGCCGATCTGGACGAGACGCGCCGCCTCATCGGCACGTTTGAGCATCTCCTCCTTGGTGAGCTTGTTCTCACCCTTGAGGTTCTGCAAAGGAAACAGGATGTTCTGCCTCACCGTCATGTGAGGATAGAGGGCGTAATTCTGGAACACGAGCCCGATGCCCCTGTTCTCGGGAGAGAGCTCGGTGACGTCGTCCTCGCCGAAGTAGATCTTTCCGCCCGAGGGGGCCTGCAAGCCGCTGATCATGAAGAGCGTGGTGCTCTTGCCGCACCCGGACGGGCCGAGGAGGCCGATCAGCTTGCCGTCGGGGATCTCGAGGTTGAAATCGTTGACGGCAATGACTTCGCCGCCCTCTTTCTTGTCGCGGCTCGGGAAGATCTTGGTCAGATGCTCTAAAACAACTTTCATGGCGTTTCCTTTTCCGTTGTATTTTTATCGTCGGGCTAATTGCTTTTTTGACTTTCGACCTCGGCCTTATGGAGCTCGGCCTTCTTGCGGTTGAGCTCTTCCTCGGAATCGTAGATCATCTGCTCCTTCATGTCCACCGCCACGGTGTAGGCGAGGACGTCATGGATGGGCGTATGATTCTTCGTCGCGAAGAAGAGGATGATGTTGAGAAGGAGCAGTGCGCCGAGAAGGAGCAGTGCGAGCAGACCCAGCTGCGCATAGAAGAAGAGGAAGATGAGAAGGATGGGAAACATCGTCTCGATGGCGAACTTCCCGATGACGACTCTGCCGAAGAGGGGCAGCGGCGTGATCCTGACGCAATCCGGCCGCACGAGGGCGATGGAAAAGACCTTCTTCCCCACCGTCTGCCCGTTCTTGAGACAGAGCGGGACGATGAACTCTAAAATGAGGTAGGCGAGGAGCGTTCCGACGGAGACCATCATGAACAGGATCGTGTTGACGTATTCGTATTGGCGGTCAAATCCCGAGAGGGCGGGCAGGATGGCGACGTAGTGTTCGAACGCCTCTGCCGACTCGGGCTTGTCCTCCGAGGTGCGGAGCGCCGTGAGGAGCTCCTCCAAGGTGGCGTTCTGTCCGTCGGGGCCCTTGAGATAGGCGACCGTTTTGTCCTCTCTCGTGAAGGTGAATCCGCAGAACGTGGCGATCTCCCCCACAAGGGCGTCCGTGACGTCCATGAGATCATCGAGCGGTTTTCCGTCCTTGGAGAGGGTGTAATCTATATCGTAGGTGTCGTCGTCGGAATAGGTGGCGACATAGTCGAACCCGTACCGCGCGGCGATGCCCGGGATGTATTCTTTCTGGAAAGCGTATTGCTCTGCCGTGTATTCTTCGAGAAGATCGGCCTCGGCCTCGAAATGACAGATGAGCGAGATGATCCAAATAAAGCCCGTCGCAAGCACCGAAAGCAAGATCGCGTCCAAAAGCCATGCGGACGCCCTCTTTACGATACCGATTTTTTTGAGCTCAAACATTCGATTCTCCGAAGTGCGTGAAAAGCTTCTTATCTCTCCGTTGCCATTATAACACAAGTCGGCCGCAGAAAGCAAATATTTCGAGCAAATTTTCCGACGTGAAAATACAATATTTTTTCACGGCCCGAATTTGCCCCCTTCCGCCGCGGCACATTGCCGAACGGGACGTCAGACGCCGAAGGTGAGGACAATCTCCGCCCCGTTCCCCTGCGGCGCGGTGCAGGTGATGACGATCTTATAGAAGAAATCCATAAAGGTCGCGTCGACGTGCATGTCCCGATAGCCCGCCTTGCCAAAGAAGGCGTCGGGATCGGCCACGTCCGAGCGGAGATACATGCTCGTGAGGTTGGGGTCGCGGAAATATTCTTCCTTGAACACGAGCCCGCCCGAAAGGGACGCCGCCGAAAGGCCGATGTCATCCCCCCGCAAAAGCGTCGTCTTGTCCCCTTCGATGAGGACTTCGCCCACGAGCGTCGTTTTGTCCCCCGACAGAGGGGCGTCGAGCGAGACCTTCCGAAGGCGCTCTACCGTATAGGAGACGTTGATCTTCTCTCCGCTATATATAAGGTTATACGAACTGCCGAGCGAGAAACCGTCGAAGGTGTCCGTGACGTCGACCGTGATCGAGGCGTAAGAGCGCGTGAACATCTCGTTGAGCTGTTCATATGCGCCCGCGTTCTGCGATTGCGTGCCGTCCACCTGCGTGTTCCCCTTGTCGCAGCCTGCGAGGCAGATGATCATGGCCGCCGCCGCGAGAAAGACAAAGAACTTCTTCATGCTCCCCTCCTTCTGCCTGCGGCGCCGAGCGCGGCGCGTTCTGTCTCTTCAGCCTGCGCGTTATAGGCGTCCACGGCGTCGTTGTAGGCGTCGATCGCGGCGCGCAGCCTTTCGACGTCCTCAGCCGCGACGTCCCGTTGCGATGACGTAAGGCCGCTGTAGAGGGAGATGGCCCTGTTGAGCGCGGCAAGGCGCTCCGAGAGATCCCCGTCCGCGGGGATCTGTACGACGGCGGAATGGAATGCGGCGTCGGGAACGGGCTCTCCCCAGATCTTCTCCACATATTCGGGATGATCGATGAAGGGGTTGCGGTTGCCCTGTATCTCATAGACGGCGTCGTTGCGGGTCGTCTCGATCTCGTCGACGGGGTCGGAGAGATGCCAGTCAAGAAGGAGCGCGATCGCGTCGTCCTCCGTCTTGCCCGAGACGACGTTGGTAAATTTCAGCGTGCCGAAATAGTAGCTCTGCCCGCTGCCGTTGGTCGTGCCGTACACATTCTCAAACGTATTGTAGTGCGTATAGACATAGAGCACGATGCGGGCGACGTCCCCCTTCGCCTCGTCGATGGGCTCGAACAGGCCGCTCTTCGTATAGCCCGCGATCGCGATCTGGCGGTCGCTCGCATCCCTGTACCAAACGGTGTTTCCGCTGTCGAAGTCGCCGTACTTGTTGTTGCCGCGGGCGTTGTTGACGCGGCTCTCCGTGGGACGGATGTGGTGAAGGTCCGCGCCGCCGCCGTTCTCCCCCCAAAGGCCGTTGGAAAGGCTCTGGCACCAGACGTGCTCTCTGTTCCACGTCCCGCTTGCGCCGCTCTTCCACTCGGAAGAGAGTTCGGCATGGGCGTAAAATTCCATGAGCTGGCCGTTCGGCCCCGGGTCTGTCTTTTGTGCAATGGCGGGGTCTTTGCAGTCGGCATAGCGCGTATATGTCCTGTGCGTCGTCGTGATGAGGTCATGGAGCTGTCCGAGGAGCGCAGTCCCCTCTTCCGCCGTGACGGGGGCATAGTAATCCTCTGCGTCTGCGGCGACGGCCCCCCGTGCGCTCCCGATCAGGAGAATGCCGAAGGTGAGCGGGAACGCCATCGAACATGCGAGGAATTTTGTCAGCGTCTTTTGCATAGGTGATCCCCTTTTAGGTTTGTTCCGCCCTCTTTTTCAGCCAGCATCTGCGGCACATGGGCACATATCTGTCATTTCCGCCGAGAAGGACCTGCGAGCCCACGGTCACGATCTTCCCGTTGTCATCGAGCCGCGCGTTGACGGTCGCCTTGGCGCCGCAGTCGCAGACGGACTTGATCTCCGAAATGGACTCGGCGACTTCGAAGAGCCGCTTGCTGCCCGGGAAGAGGTGGGTCGTAAAGTCGGTGGAGAGGCCGAAACAGAGGACGGGGATATTCTTGTCGATGACGATGTCCGCGAGCTGATCGACCTGTTCGGGCGTCAGAAACTGGCATTCGTCCACGATGATGACGTCCCTGTCGGAATATTTTTCTTCGTACAGGCGGTAAAGATCCTCCTGTTCCTTGACGGCAACGGCGTCCTGTGAGAGGCCGATGCGGGAGCGGATGACGCTCGCCCCGTCGCGGACGTCGACGGCGGGTTTCATGAGGAGCACCTTCATGTTGCGCTCCTCATAATTGAACTTTGTAATGAGCGCCTGCGCCGTCTTGGAACAGCCCATCGCGCCGAATTTGAAATACAGTTTTGCCATAGTAAAATGTGTTTCCGTGCGTTTTACGGGATCCTTCCGGCTACGCCTATTTTATAATGTCATAGATCAAGGGCTCGGGGGCGGGCGGGACGTCCGAGAGGACGGTCGCCGAGAGAAGTTTCTCCTCCGCGGCGGCAAAGAGCGTCTCGTCGTTTGCGTAGAGCGTTGCGATCTCCTCGCCCTCTTCCACAAAGTCTCCCGTCTTTTTCTTCAACATGATGCCTGCCGCGTAGTCGATGCTGTCCTCCGCGGTGTTGCGGCCCGCACCGAGCGCGAGACTGGCGAGCCCGTAGGCCTCCGTGTCCGTTTTGGCGATATAGCCGCCCGTCTTTGCCCTGACGGTATGAGTAAATGCCGCTTTCTTGAATTTTTCGGGATGACGGATGAGTTCGGGATCCCCGCCCTGCGCCGTCACGGTCTCGATGAGTTTTTCGAGGGCGGA
>CANREC010000031.1 GCA_947629535.1 uncultured Clostridia bacterium
CCTGTGCGTGCCTTGACCTCAGGATGACGCGGGGCACGGGGCGGGCGGGGGCAGGAGTGAGCGTGTAGCGCTCAGATCCCGTTTTTTACGCGGCGGGAAGGGAAAAGTCATGATGTTCAATGACGGAAAATCGTTTGACTTTCCGCTATGCATGCGCTATAATGTAAAAAATTCCCATTCCATTATATGGAGCGGGCCCTGTGCCCATGCTTTTCCCATGAGCGAAACAACGACTGAAGAAAACATCAAGCCGCCGCGAAAAAAGAGCGGTTTTCGGTACTTTTGCTACCGTTTTATCAAGCGCTCGTTCGACATCGTGTCCTCGGGGCTCTTTCTCATCCTGTTCTCGTGGCTGTATCTCATTCTCGCCCTCGTGGTGAAATTCAGCGACTTCGGGCCGATATTCTACCGTCACGAGCGGGTGGGGAAGAACGGAAAGAAGATCTATATCCCCAAGTTCCGCAGCATGAAGAAAAATGCGGATCGGCTGGAGGATATGCTGACGCCCGAACAGCTCGAGCAGTACAGGCGGGAGTACAAGATCGATAACGACCCCCGCGTGACAAAAGTCGGGAATTTCCTCAGAAAGACGAGTCTCGACGAGCTTCCCAATATCTGGGCGATCTTTACGGGAAAGATCTCCGTGATCGGGCCCCGTCCTCTGATGCGGGAAGAGCTCGAGAGCAAGTACGGCGAGGATGCCGCAAAGCTCGTATCCATCCGCCCCGGCATGATCGGCATGTGGGCGGCGAACGGCAGGAGCAACTGTACCTATGAGAGCGGCGAACGGCAGAAATTGGAACTCTATTATGTCGATCATTGTTCGATCGGGCTCGACATCAAGATCGTATTTAAGACGATCATCGGTGTCTTGAAGCGCGACGGTGCGAAATAACCATGAAAATTTTACACATTCCGAATTATTATTATCCGCATATCGGCGGGATCGAGCAGGTCGCGCGGGACTGCGTCCGCGCCATGCAGGGGAACGTGCAGCGCGTGCTCTGTTTCAACCACGAAAAGGGGAACAAGACGGATGAGACGGACGGCGTGACCGTCGTCAGGGCGGGCTGTTTTGCCAAAGTCGCCTCGCAGCCGCTCTCCCTCTCCTATAAAAAACTTCTCAAGAAACAGTTTACGGAATTTGCGCCCGACGTCGTTATCTTTCATTATCCGGATCCCTTCGCCGCGCACTATCTGCTGAAATTCCTCAAGAAACGCCCCGCCTGTAAGCTCATCCTCTACTGGCATCTCGACATCACCAAGCAAAAGATCCTCGGGAAGTTCTTCAAGGGGCAGAACAGGCGCCTTTTGGAGCGGGCGGAAAAGATCGTCGCCACGAGCCCCAACTATATCGAGGGTTCGCCCTATCTCTCGGCCTACCGTGAGAAGTGCGTCATCATCCCCTGCTGCGTCGCGGCGGAGAGAGTGGACTGCCCGAAGGAAGTCTCTGCGCGGGCAGAGGAGCTCAAGGGCATCTTCAGGGGCAGGACGCTCCTCTTTGCCCTCGGGCGGCACGTTCCCTACAAGGGCATGGAATATCTCGTCAGGGCGAGCAAGTATCTCCCCGACGGCTATGCCGTCTGTATCGGCGGGGAGGGGCCCTTGACCGATTCCCTCAAGATCCTCGCCGAAGAGGACCCCAAGATCACCTTCTTGGGCAAAATGGACGAGGACGAGCGCAAGGCATATCTTCTCGCCTGCGACATCTTCTGTTTCCCTTCCGTCACCAAGAACGAGGCGTTCGGCATCGCGCTCGCGGAGGCAATGATGATGGGCAAGCCCGCCGTCACCTTCACGATCGAGGGCTCGGGCGTCAACTATGTCTCCCTCAAGGGCGTGACGGGGGAAGAGGCGGAAAACGGCAATGCCGAGGCGTTCGCGCAGGCCGTCGAGAGGATCTCTTCGGACAGGGACCTCTCCGCCCGCTATGCGCAAGCCGCACGGGAGAGAGCTGAGGCGCTCTGTTCGGAAGAAGTTTTTCGGGAGAAGGTCCTCTCGCTCCTTCTCTCCGTTTCGGAGTAGATCCGAAGGTCATTACTTATGGAAATTTACGGGATCATCATGGCGGGCGGCGGCGGAACGAGGTTTTGGCCGCTCTCCCGCGTTCATACACCCAAACAGCTCCTGAATCTGAGCGGGAAGGACGTCATGGTCTGCGAGGCCGTCTCACGCCTTCGCCGCGTCGCCGCGGCCGAAAATATCTATATCGCCACGAGCGATACGCAGCGCGCCTCTATGGAAGAGGCCGTGGCGGGAAGGGTCCCGCGGGAGAACATCCTCTCCGAGCCCGTCGCCCGCAACACGGCGGCCTGCATCGGCTACGCGGCCGTGGAGCTCATCAAGCGGCGGGGGGACGGCATCATGGTCATCACCCCATCGGACGCCTACATCGGGGACGAGGACGCCTTCGAAGAGGCGCTGAGAACGGCGATCTCTGCCGCGGAAGAGACGGGAAAGCTCGTCACGATCGGCATCAAGCCCACCTTCCCCGCGACGGGGTACGGCTATATCCGCTATGCGCCGTCGGCGGCTCCCGCGAAAGAGGTCATCAGTTTCGTCGAGAAACCGCCCATCGAACGGGCGAGGGAATATCTCGCGGGCGGCGATCACGTCTGGAACAGCGGCATCTTCGTCTGGAGAACGTCGACCATTCTCGAACACTTCAAAAAACTTCTCCCCGACCTCTATCAAAAACTGGAAACGCTCAAGGCGGCCGTCGGGACGCCGCGGGAGCAGGACGTTCTCAGGGACGTCTATGAACATATCGCGTCTGTCTCCATCGATTACGGCATCATGGAAAAGAGCAACGACATTTTAGTCGTCCCCGCTGAGTTCGGGTGGAGCGATGTCGGCAGCTGGGACATGCTCGGCGCGGTCAGGGATGAGGACGAATGCGGCAACGTCGTCGTCGGCGACGGCCTGCTCATCGACACGCACAGCAGCACCGTCTATGCGGAGAGCAGGACGGTCGTCCTCGTCGGGGCGGAGGACATCGTCGTCGTGGAGACGCCCGACGCCGTGCTCGTCTGCCCGCGGACCAAGGCACAGGACGTCAAAAAGGCCGTGGAAGAGCTCAAGGCACGGGGCAGAGAGGATCTGATCTGATGGACTATCTTGCGGAGTATCGCCGCTGGTGTACGGGCGGCGTTTTCGATCAAGCGACAAGGGAAGAGCTGCTCTCTCTCACCGACGAGAAAGAGATCGAGGACAGATTTTATAAGGAACTTTCCTTCGGCACCGGGGGGCTTCGCGGCATCGTGGGCGCGGGGACCAACCGTATGAATTTTTATACGGTCGGCCGTGCGACGCAGGGCCTTGCGGACTATATCAACGCATGCGTGAAGGAGGGGAGCGCCGTCATCGCCTACGATTCGAGGCGCATGTCAAAGGAATTTGCGCTCGACACGGCCTGTATCCTCGCCGCAAACGGGATCAAGGCCTATCTCTTCGGATCGCTGCGCCCGACGCCCGAACTCTCCTTTGCCGTGCGGTTCCACGGCGCGACGGCGGGCATCGTCATCACGGCGAGCCACAATCCGCCCGCCTACAACGGCTACAAGGTCTATTGGTCGGACGGCGGGCAGATCGTTCCCCCGCACGATAAAAATATCATCTCCCGCGTCGGGGCGGTCGCCTATGAGGACGTCCGCCGCATCGGCGAGGCAGAGGCAAAGGCAAGGGGCCTTCTCGTCCTGCTCGGCGAGGAGACGGACAGGGCCTACCTCGACGCGGTGAAGTCGCTCTCCCTTTCCCCCGAGGCCGTCAAGGCGCTGGGCGGGAAGATGAAGATCGTCTATACCCCCCTGCACGGGACGGGGAATTTGCCCGTGCGGAGAGTTCTGAAGGAGATCGGGTTTGAGAACGTGTACGTCGTTCCCGAACAGGAATTGCCCGATCCCGCCTTCACGACGCTCACCTATCCCAATCCCGAGGACCCTGCGGCCTTCAAGCTCGCCCTTGCCCTCGCAAGGGAGAAGGACGCCGACCTCGTCCTCGCCACCGATCCCGACGCGGACCGTCTCGGCGTCTATGCCAAAGACAGATCGGGCAATTACGTCCGTTTCTCGGGGAACATGAGCGGCCTTCTCATCGCGGAGTATGTTCTCTCCCGCAGAAAGGAAAAGGGACTTCTCCCCGCGGCGGGAGACGGGGCGCTCGTCACGACCGTCGTCTCTTCCAAGATGGCCTACCCCATTGCAGAGGCGTACGGGCTCAAGGTCATCGAGACGCTGACGGGATTCAAATACATCGGAGAGCAGATCCATATGTTCGAGCTTGCACGCGGGAAGAACGGCGGCAGGACAGACGGAAAGATCGGCGCCTACGCATATGTGTTCGGGTTCGAGGAGAGCTACGGCTGCCTTGCGGGAACATATGCGAGGGACAAGGACGCCGTCGCGGCGGTCATGCTCCTGTGCGAGGCGGCGGCCTATTACGCGGCGCAGGGCTTGACGCTCCCCGAACAGATGGAGCGCATGTATCGGAAATACGGGTATTTTTCTGAGGATCTCTGCACAGAGACGGCGGCGGGGGCCGAAGGGGCCGAACGCATCCGAAGGGCCATGCAGGCCATCCGCAGGGATCCCCCCGAGGCGCTCGGCGCGAGCCGCGTCATCGCCGTCTGCGATTATTTGGAAGAAGAGAGCGGGCTGCCGAAGAGCAATGTCCTTCGGTTCACGCTCGAAAACGGTTGGTGCTGCGTCCGTCCGTCGGGCACAGAGCCCAAAATAAAATTTTACATCGGCGCAAGCGGAGACCGCGCGGGCGCAGAAGAGCGCATGAAGGCCGTTCGGAAGGACCTTCTGCGCTTGACAGGGTTTGAGGTATAACATGATCCGTCTGAGATCCGTCTATAAGACAATGCTGTGGGGAGGGCTCAAGATCCGCGACGTCCTTCATAAGGACATCGGGGAGCTCACCAAAGTCGCCGAAAGTTGGGAAGTTTCCACCCATCCGAGCGGCCAGTCCACGATCGCGAGCGGCGAATTCGAAGGAAAGTCGCTCTCCGAGTTCTACGACGCCATCGGCTGGGACTTCGCGGGGGACTACGGGCAGCTCCACAAGCGCCTTCCCATCATGGTGAAATACATCGACGCGCGGGAGAATCTCTCCATTCAGGTCCACCCCGGCGAACGCTATGCGAGGAAGCACGAAAACGACGGCGGAAAGAACGAGATGTGGTACATTCTCGGCGCCGACGCGGGTTCGTATATCTATCTCGGGTTCAACCGCGACGTCACCAGATCCGAAGTGCGCGCGGCGATCAAGAACGGGACCATCGAGGCCCTTCTCAATAAGATCTATGTCAAGAAGGGGGAAGTGTTCTATATCCCGTCGGGCACCGTCCACGCCATCGGGGCGGGATGCCTCGTCTGTGAGATCCAGCAGACTTCGGACGCCACCTACCGCCTCTATGACTACGGCAGGATCGACGACAACGGCAAGCCGCGGCAGCTCCGCATCAAACAGGCGATGGATGTCCTCAATCTCCGCCGCACGCCCGTCCCCACGGGCAGAAGCGTCACTTCCGCCAACAGAAAGGCGAGGAACATGCTCGGCGTCATCGGC
This sequence comes from uncultured Clostridia bacterium, assembly GCA_947629535.1. Lineage (GTDB taxonomy): Bacteria > Bacillota > Clostridia > Christensenellales > Borkfalkiaceae > Gallimonas. The sequence continues at coordinate 5,572 of CANREC010000031.1, forward strand.
CACCTCACCGTGTCCGAATACGACGCCTCGGGCGAATATACGCTCTTTTTGCCGACGGCCAAGTTCGGCATCGCGCTCGTCATCGACGGCGAGGGAGACATGGAAGGCGCGGAGGGCACGACCCGCATCGTGCAGGGGGAAAGCTGGATCCTAACTTCCCACCGCTACACCATCAAGGGCAAATGCCGCGTGCTCATTGTAACTTATTGAAGGATGAAGATCGTCATTAACGGAAAATTTTACGGCCAGAAAAAGACGGGCGTCCAACGGTATGCGGGGGAGATCCTGTCTTTTCTCGACGGTCTGTTCCGTGAAGGCGAGGCCGAACTTCTCGTCCCCGCGGACGCCGCAGAGAATGTTCCCGCTTTCCGAAACATCAACGTCGTTGTCCGCGGAAAAAAGACGGGCACGCTCTGGGAGCAGACGACGTTTTCCCGCTACGTCAAAAAGAGGAAGGCCGTCTCTCTCGATCTATGCAATTCCGCGCCGCTCTTTGCGCCGAAGATCGTCTGCATCCATGACGTAAAGGTCTGCGTCCACCCCGAATTTTTCAGCCTTAAATTCCGTCTTTGGTATCGTTTTTTGATGAAAAACATCACAAAAAAGGCCAAGGCGATCCTCACCGTCTCGGAATTTTCCAAACGGGAGATCGAAAAGTATTATCCGAAGGCGAGAGGGAAGATCACCGTCGCCCCGAATGCGTGGCAGCACTTCGGCAAGGGTGCCAGCGACCCGAAGGCGCTTCAAAAATACGGGTTGGAACAGGGGAATTATTTTTTTGCCATGAGCAGCTTGGAACCGAACAAGAATCTGAAGTGGATCGTCGGGAACGCAAGACAAAACCCGTCGGAGACGTTTGCGGTCGCGGGCGGGATCAACAAAAAAGTCTTTTCGGACGTAGAAGAAGAGCTGCCCGAAAATGTAAAGCTCCTCGGCTATGTCTCGGACGAGGAAGCAAAGTCTCTGATGGCGGACTGCAAAGCCTTTCTGTTTGTTACCTTCTATGAGGGATTCGGCCTGCCGCCGCTCGAGGCGCTTGCCGCAGGCGCTCCCTGTATCATCGTTTCCGATTCTGAAGTCATGCACGAAGTGTTCGGGAACGACGCCGTCTATGTCTCTCCCGAAACGTATGGATATGACCTCGGCTCTCTTGCGGAAGAGCATTCATCGGCCGATTGTCTTGCGAGGTACTCATGGCAAATCTCCGCAGAGAAGGTCTATGAGGTGTTGAAACAATATATTATTCAGTAAAAGACGAGGGTATGGAAGTCACGTTTCTCGGCGTCGTTGCCGTAATCGTTACGTTTGCGGCTTTGATGTTGCACCAAGTGAATATATTATTGTTTGCGGCCGTTTTCTTTTCGGGGTTTACGGGGGCAAGCGTGATCAACATCGGTAGATTTTCCCTTCAACCGGCGTTTTATTATTTTATCCTGTATTTTCTTTTCTCTCTTTTCACCAAGCGGAGCTATAAAGTCAGGCTCAACAAGCTGCTCATCGTCTTTTTCGTCTATTGCGTCCTGAGCATTACTACGCCCATGATCTTGGGCGGATCGGACATTATTCTTATGGGGCAAGCGGGGAAGTATATCCCGCTCCGTTTTTCAGGATCGAATATCATCCACATTGGCTATCTGTTCTTCGATCTGCTCTTTTTGAACGCCCTGCTGCGATTCAAAAACGATGCGGCCATGGGGAGAAAGTTACTTAAAGTTTTCAAATGGGGATTCTATGCGGTCGTCCTTGTATGCCTTTACCAGCTCGTGGCATTCCGGTTAGACCTGCCCTTTGATGCTCTCTTCCGCCAAGGGATCCATGGCAATGTACAGGGGACCCGTCTATACGGGCCTTGCATTGAGGCTTCCATGCTTTGCTATTATCTTGTCCCTGCAATATTCGTTACGTTACAGAACAGCGCCAAGTGGTGGGAATACATTTTTGTCGGGATCGCATGCGTTTTGGGGATCTCGTCCATGTCGTCCACCTTCCTCATCGGCATCATATTGGTCATCCTTTGCGAGATCCCGTCCATTGTTTCCTCGCTTTGCAGGCCGCATACAAATACGTTTTGGGTCTGCGTCATGGCGGTCCCGCTCATCGTTGTCCTCTGCCTCTTTGCGTTCGGCGGAGACTTCACAAAAATTTTCCGATTGTTATTCGATAAACTGAACCAAAAGAACGTTTCGGGAATGGAAAGGACGGATACTTTGAAAACGATGACCCTTCTCGGGGTCCGTTACCCGTTTGGGCTTGGCTTTGGTTCAAGCAGAAGCAACGACCTGTTTTCCACATGGCTATGCAATGTCGGCGTCGTCGGCATGTGTATCTATCTCGGTTTCTTGCTGAAATACGCCTTGGAAGCCGCAAAGAAAAAACGTCTGTCCCGCGTTTTGCCCTTTCTTATTACGAACCTGCTCATGATGATCTCTGTGCCCGAGCCGTACAATCTGTTCGTTTGGTTTTTGCTCTTTTATGGATATATGCCGAAAGAAAAAGCCAAGGCCGCAGAGCTGTCCGTCAAAAGGGAGAAAAACGCGAGGCTTGTTTCGGGGAAAACGTTGGACGTTGTCCCTGCGGAGAGGGAGATGTCTCTATGAAATTCAGCGTGATCGTTCCCGTCTATAATGCGGAACAATATTTGGGCCGCTGCATTGACAGTATCCTTACATATCAGGGTGAGGAGATCGAAGTCATTGCCATCGACGACGGCTCCACGGACAGCAGCCTTGCGGTCTTGCAGAGCTACAGCGATGAACGCCTAAAGGTCATCCATAAGGAGAACGAGGGCGTTTTTAAGACATGGAAAAGGGGCGTCACATTCGCTTCGGGAGAGTATATCGTTTTTGTGGACGCGGACGACTACGTTTCAGAAAGGCTTTTTCCCATACTCAACGAAATTCTCTCCGATCGGGACTATGATATGGTCCAGTTCGGCTGGATCGAAAAATATGTTAAGCGCGAGAGAAAGTTCGAGGGCGCGCCCGGGCTGAAAGAGGGCTGCTACGAGGGAGAGGCGCTTGAGACGGTGATCCGCGAATATGTGAAGATGCTTGGCGGCAAGAACTTTTCGACGACACGTTGGGCCAAAGCATACCGTGCGCAATTTTTGAAAGAGATCTTGCCCGATACGATGGAGCAGATCACCATGTTTGAAGATGACAGTATCACGCGCCCCTGTCTTTCCATGATGTCCTCCCTTTATTATACGGACACTGCTCTGTATATCCACTATTGTTGCGTGAGCGGATCTATCTGCAATTCAACACAGAAATACGACGCCTATTTCAAAGATTGTAAAAATCTGATCGCTTATTTCGAGGAGAAAAGAGACAAATTCGGTTTTACGCAGGAGACGCTTGACCGCTTTGCCGCGCACTATTTTTCCGGCATGCTCGGCGAGGCCGTGAGGAAAAGATCCAAGAAGGCGGCAAAGGCAATGCTTGCCGACAGATCTGTGACAGATGCGCTGAAAAAGAGCGGCGATCTGAAGTGCCGCCTTCTCCGTCACAGATTTTTTGCGCTGTATCGGTTGATGAAATGGACGAAAGACGTCTTTCTTCATCGATATTGATAAGGATATACGAAGAATGGGTATTTGGGAAAAAATAAAAAAATATCATGCAAGGATCAAGGGATATGGTGAGCTTCACCTTGGGGCTTATGCAGTCCTGTCAGGCGGCATGTGTAAACTCTTCGGCATTCCAGGAGAATACTGGGATATGGCCATGCGCAGAAGAGTTGTCAAAAAACTCCGCAAAAAATACGGGAAACAGTTAGAAGCGTTTGCGGAGGAAATAGATAGAAATGACGGAAACGTCGATCATGGCAGGGAGAATGTCATTTGGGTCTGCTGGTTCGACGGCATGGAGAATGCTCCTCCCATTGTGCAGGCATGTTATCACTCACTCTGTCGTGAAATGGGGGGGGGAGGGGGAGAGAAGATCATAGTAATTACAAGGGGAAACTATGCGCAATACACATCTCTTCCGCCCTTTGTGATCGATCGTTTCGAGAAGGGCGAGATAAGCCCTGCTTTCTTTTCCGACCTGATCCGCACAGACTTGCTCGTCCGCCGCGGGGGGACATGGATCGATGCGACCGTCTTCATCAGCGGCGAAATTCCCTCCTATATGCTTGACAGCGATCTGTTCTTGTTCAGGATCTTGGGTTTTGACAGAGTGATGCAAGCGACAAGCATGGAGAGTTGGTTTATCAGCTCTTGCCGCAATGAAAAGATACTCGTACTTGCGCAAAAACTGCTCTATCTTTACCTTGAACAGCATAAAAAATTGGCAGAGTATTTTCTATGGTATGATTTCATGGAGCTTGCTATCGAGCGTTTCCCCGATGTATGGGAAAAGGTCCCGCCTGTCGCAAGGGGGGCGAGCGATCACCTCATGGGCTTATTATTCGAGCCGTATAACGAAAATATTTGGAACGTTGTGACAGCGAATACTTCGATCCACAAGCTGACATATCGTTTCCATGATATTTTTGATCTGTCCGAGCAAGAAGTGCAGGAGGGGCTTGCGCGTAAGGGGACTTTTTACGCACACATAATAGATGAAAATCCATGAACCTTTGGCCGACCGAAAGGGTTCATGAAAGAGAATAAATGGATAAAAAGAAAGGTCTGTTAAACGTCATAGTATCCGTTGTGTTCCGCGTGTTGTTGCTTGTGGCGACGCTTCTCACGCGGCGCTTTCTCATTCGGTTTGCAGGGAACGACGTCAACGGGCTGAACTCTCTCTATACGAGCATTTTGGGCTTTTTGGCGGTCGCGGAGCTAGGCGTCGGCAGCGCGATCACCTATTGCATGTACAGACCCATCGTGGAAGGGGAGAAGGAAAAAGTTTCGGCGCTCTACCATCTCTTCACCAAGCTCTATTACATCATCGGGGCCGTCATTTTTGCCGTTGGGCTCCTGCTTTTGCCCTTTCTGAAGTTCTTCGCGAAGGGATATGCGCAGATCGACGTCGATCTTTATCTCACCTTCACGCTCTTCCTTGTCTCCGTCGTTTTGACCTATCTTTTCAGCGCGAAGAGCTCGCTCATCAATGCCTACAAGAACAACTACATCACCACGGCGATCTCATCCTCGGGGCAGCTGCTGTCCTGCGGCGCACAGATCGCCGTTTTGTGGCTGACGCATTCCTTTACGCTCTATCTCGTCTGCGCCATCGGCGGAGCTCTTCTCCAGTGGGCGGCGACGGAGATCGTGACGAGGAAGATGTATCCCGAGATCCTTGCGCTGAAGGCGAGGATCGACGCGGACACGAGGGCGGAAGTCGTCAAGAACGTCAAGGCGATGTTCATGCACAAGATCGGCGGCGTGCTTGTGAACACGGCAGACAGCATCATCATCTCCGCCTTTCTCGGCGTGACGCTCCTCGGGAAATATTCCAACTATATCATCATTATGACGGCCATGTCGGGTACGATCGCCCTCTGTTTTACCCCGCTCACTTCGGTCATCGGGCATCTCTATGTGGAAGAGGGCAAGGAGCAGGTGAGAAAGTATCTGCACTTTTTCCACACCTTCAATTTTGTGCTCGGCGCCTTCTTTTTCCTCGGCTATTATGCCGTGATCGACAATGTCGTCACGATCTGTTTCGACAGCGGCATGACGGGAGAGCTCGTCTTTGGGAAATGGGTCACGTTCATCATCACGCTCAACTATTTTATCCAGTTCATGCGGCAGGCCGTGCTCCTGTTCCGCGACGCAACGGGGACCTTCTACTATGACCGATACAAGCCGCTCGTCGAGGGAGCCATCAACATCGCCCTGTCGATCGCGTTCGTCTATCTGTTCGGGCTCGTCAGCGAGGAATTCAGCGTGGTCGGGGTCATCGCCGCGACCATTCTCACCAATCTGTTCATCTGCCACATCGTCGAGCCCCGCATTCTCTACAGACACGCCCTGCAATATACGACAAAGTATTACTATATCAAGAATTATCTCTATATCGCCCTGTTTGCGGCGACGCTTTTTGGCTTGAGTTTCTGTCATGTCGAGATGAACGGGGAATGGATGGAGCTGCTTGTCAACGGCTGTATCGCCGTCGCTTTCTCGCTTGCGCCCATCCTCGCCGCGGTCATCACGGACAGGGATTTCCGTAATTATTTCGGGACGCTGTTCCGAAAAATAAAAACAAAATTGAACGGGGGAACGAAACATGAAGAAGTATGACTATCTGATCGTCGGGAGCGGGCTCTTCGGGGCCGTGTGCGCCCATGAGCTCACCAAGCGCGGGAAAAAATGCCTCGTCATCGAAAAACGCGCACATATCGGCGGAAATATCTACACGGAGAACGTCGAGGGCATCAACGTCCACCGCTACGGCGCACACATTTTTCATACCTCGGACAGGGCCGTCTGGGAGTATGTCAACCGCTTTGCCGAGTTCAACAATTACGTCAACAGTCCCGTCGCAAGGTATCATGACGAATGCTACAATCTGCCCTTCAACATGAACACCTTCACCAAGCTCTGGCCCGACGTCTTTACGCCCGCCGAGGCGCAGGCGCGCATCGAGAAGGAGAAGAGTGGGGCCCATGTGGAAGAGCCCAAAAATCTCGAGGAGCAGGCCATCAACCTCGTCGGGGTGACCATCTATGAAAAACTTGTCAAGGGGTACACCGAAAAGCAGTGGGGGAAGAAGTGCAGCGAGCTTCCCGCCTTCATCATCCGCCGCCTGCCCGTGCGGTTCACCTTTGACAACAACTACTTCAACGACCGCTATCAGGGCATTCCGATCGGCGGCTACACGCAGATGATCGAAAAGATGCTTTTCGGCGTCGAAGTCATACTCAACTGCGACTTTTTCGAACATAAGCGCGAGTTTTTGGCCGAGGCGGACAAGATCGTTTACACGGGCGCGATCGACAGATATTTCGATCATTGTTTCGGGCCCCTCGAATATCGCTCCGTGCGGTTCGAGACGGAAGTCCTCGACATGCCCAACTTTCAGGGCAATGCGGTCGTCAATTACACGGGTGCGGAAGTGCCGTATACGCGCATCATCGAGCACAAACATTTCGAGTTCGGCACACAGCCCAAGACGGTCATCTCGAGGGAATATTCCTCCGCTTGGAAACTCGGGGACGAGCCCTATTATCCCGTCAACGATGAGAAAAACGGCAACTTATATGCGAAATACCGCGCCTTGGCGGAGAAGGAGCCGAATGTCATCTTCGGCGGCCGCCTCGGGCAATACAAATATTTCGACATGGACGATGTGATCGTCAGCGCCTTTGAAATGCTCAAGACGCTGTGACAGCAAAAAAGGCCGAGGGCCTTTTTTTGTTACATAGCTTTGACTTTTTTGGGCAGGAACTTTGAGAGGAAGGCGCGGAGATCGAAGAGTTTCAGAAGGCTCATGACGGCGATCTCGGCGCCAAGGACGAGAAGGACGGTCAGGGCGAGGGCGGGAAGGTAACTCATGCAGCGCATCAGCAGCGTGCGTACGAGCACGCCGAACACACAGACGGGAAGGAAGGCGAGGGCAAGTTTTAAGACGTATTTGCCCGAGCGCAGCTTTCCCGTCTTTTTGCGCAGCAGCAAAAGCGAACATGCGGCGCAGAGGATGTAGTCGCAGCTCATGCCGAATACGAGCGCTCCGCTCCCCAAATATTGCGGCAGGAACCACACGGACAGCAGCATCGCAAAGCTGCCGAGCGCAAAGATCATGAGCGTCTGCTTCTCGCAGCCGAGCGAGTTCAGAAGGCTCGTCGAGATCATCGTGAGGCTCATCGGGAGGAGCATAAGTGCGCTTTTTTCGATCATCTGTCCGCTCTGCGCGTTCGAATAGAGCAGGATCCCCACGCCTTCCCCGCAGGCGATGAAGAGGGGGACGAGCATGCAGGCGATGAGGAGCGTCGCGTTGAGCGCCTTCTCGACGAGGGCGGAGACCTTTTCCTTCTCACCCTTATAGTAACATTCCGAGAGCTCGGGCACGAGCACGAGGGCGATGGAGCCGATGAGCGAGGAGGGGATCATGAGCACGGGCATCACCATACCGTACACGACGCCGTATTCGCTCATGGCCCGCGACGAGGACCAGCCCGCCGCCATCAGCCGCATGGGGAAGAGCACGGAGATGAGAGAACTCATGAGCGAAGAGGATGTGCGCATGGCCGTGACGGGGAGAGAGGCCTTGAGCAGGGGGAGAAGTTCTCCCTTGGGCGAGGCAAGCCTTCCGCCGCGCACAAAGAAGTACACCGAGGCGATCGTGAACGAGCAAAGATAGCTCACGAGGACGGCGATGCCCGCCTTGTTGACGTCCGCCGCGCCCGTCTGAAAGACGACGAGGAGCAGGACGCCGACGAAGATCATGACGATCTCCTCGATGAGCTCGATGAGCGAGTAGGCAAAAAATCGCTTGTTTCCCCAAAAACTGCCCCTTATGATCGCGTAGACGGACGTGACGGAGAGCCCGAAGAGGAAGATATAGAAGAGGTCGGCGCATCTCGGGTCCGAAAAGACGGCAGAGAAGGGCTTCCGCAGGAGAAACAAGAGAACGGTGACGGGAATGCTGAAACACAGCGTGATGATGACGGCGGCGGTCGTTGCGGCGTATTCGCCCCGCTTATATTTCCGCGCCCTGTGCTTGGAGATGACGCGGGAGAGCGTAATGGGCAGACCCGAGGAGCAGACCGTCAAAAAGACGGCAAAGACGGTCAGAGAGACTTGATAGACGCCGAGCCCCTCGCTGCCGAGCGTGCGGGAGAGAATGATGCGATACAGAAAGCCGAGGCCGTGTTCGAGGGCGGAGAAGATCGTCACGATCGCCGCCGTGCGGTACAAGTTCATGCCGTATTCTATGAATTCCGTCACATAAATATGAAAAAATACATATCATATCGCATGGAATTACAGCGTCTCATTCCCCTGTTTTACCGTGTGAAGAGCGGGCAGACGGCCGCCGAGATCGCCCGTGCGTTTTCCGTTCCGATCGCCCTTCTCGCAAGGGACAACGGCCTTGCGGAAGAACCGTGTGCGGGGCAGGTCCTCAGGATCCCCCAAGGATGCGGCAACGAATACTGCGTGAAGGGGGGAGAGAGCCGAACGCTCCTCTGCGGCTCGCCCGAGAATTTTCTTGCCCGCAACGGCACCTCCGCCCTCTACCCGACCCAACGGGTGTTTCTGTAGGGTTTCCCTACAGGGGCGGGATGAGCGGGGGCGGGCCTGTGCGGGCGTCACACATATGAAACTGCAATCATACAATGCAATAGACCGAATACGGTTTACGGAGGAAACAAATGTCATTTTTTTCAAATTTCCAGTCTGACCACTGCCCCGGGACCATAACGGGAAATCCGCTCGGCGGTCTCAATGAAAAGGTGTGTATCCAGGCGGAGAAGATCTTCGACGCGGGGATCATCCAGACCCGTCTCGAAAATTACAACCTTCCCCTCAGCGGTCTCACACCGGCAGATCCTACATATCCGCTCACCTTTGTCAGCGCACGCTCGACGTCGGGAACGGGGATCGTCTCGGGCCTCTCCGTCGAACGCCAGAGCGAGGGGTGTCTCGCGCGCGTACAGGCAACGGTGACCATTCCCCTCGAGGTCGTCTATGTCGACGCGAACGGCGTCGAGGGCACGGCGGCGAGCCAAATCGTTCTCAATGAGGACGTTCTGATGTATGTACCGCCCGCATCCATCATGCCCTTCACGGTGACGAGCGTCGCCTCTTGCGTCTCCCCCGACGGGACCTTCGATCCCGCGACGAATTCCTTCAACGTGAACGCGTGCGTCACGGTCATTCTGAAGGTGGCGATGCAGGTGGAGCTCCTCGTGCCGAGCTATGGCTACTGCGCCATTCCGCCCGCACAGGAATACTCGCAGGAAGTGTGCTCGGGATTCTTCGAGCTCCCGCTCTATCCGCAGGGCAGGGCGTGTAGCAGAAAGTAAACTCAACTCCCACGGAACAGGAAAAAACCGCCACATATGTGACGGTTTTTGTTTTGAAGAACTCTTTTACGCTCATCCTGAGGCGTTATCTCGCCCTCCCCCGTTGAAGGGGGAGGGGGTTGCCGTTCCCCATCGTCATCCTGAGCCGCCGCCGAAGGCGGCGTGTCGAAGGATCCCGAAGAACGAAGTCCGTTCAATGGGATCCTTCGCTGACGCAGTTTCGCGGCTGTGCCGCTCGTGCCGTCCTTCGACGCCATAAAGAACGTGCGGGCGGGGCAGAATGAGCATACTACCACATTTCTCATTCTGAATTTTTCATTTTGAATTGAAAATCCTTTGACATCTCCTTTCAAATATGGTATGATGTTCAAGACGTACGCGAGGAATTGCGCTCTCCACGCATCTCTTGGCGTATCGCAACACATTCCATAGGAGGATAAACGCAAATGGAAAAGAACGAGATCATCGCGAAGTATGCGAGGAGCGAGGGGGACACGGGTTCGCCCGAAGTGCAGATCGCACTTTTGACCGAGCGCATCAACCACCTCAACGAGCACCTTCAGATCCACAAGCAGGACAACCATTCCCGCCGCGGACTTTTGAAGATGGTCGGCCGCAGGCGTGGGCTTCTCGACTATCTGAAGGCGAAGGACATCGAGCGCTACAGAGCCATTGTCGAACAGCTCGGATTGAGAAAGTAAACCAAAAGGGGCGGTTTTTTGCCGCCTCTTTATCGTTTTTTTCGAACGATTTCTTATTTCGAACGATTTCTTTTGCTACGCAAAATAAATGCGTTCGAGGGGTC
>CANREC010000032.1 GCA_947629535.1 uncultured Clostridia bacterium
TCCCGTAGGGTACCATATAGGGTGCGCTCCGCAAAAGTGTGATTTTGCTACGCGCAGGGAATTGGAATGGTTTCGAACATTTCTTTGCTCGGCCCGCGTGGGGAAGAACGCTCATTCTGAGGGAGCGTAGCGACCGAAGGATCCCCTCAAACGAAGTCATAAGCCTTCCCCCTGTGGGGGGAAGGTGTCTGCCGTAAGGCAGACGGATGAGGGGCATTCCATTGGGAGCACCCCTCCTCAGTCGCGCAAGGACAGCGCGACAGCTCCCCCCCTGAGGGGTGAAGCCTTATACCGCTCCGCCCGTTTAATGGGATCCTTCGCTACGCTCAGAATGAGCGTGGGAATCTGCCCCCCGTGGGGCTCAAACGCATTCCAAAGAGCAGTAGTAAAACGCCTGAAAGTCGCATAAAATAAGCACATATGAGGGATTTTCGGACGGACGGGGCACTCGACGCGGGCAGGGTGCAATACACTGTGCGGGACGGCGGAGGCGGGTATTTCCAGAACGTCAGACGCCTTCTCGAGTTTTCCGAGGACCGCATCGTCCTTGCGGGAAAGCGGGGGACGGTCGTCGTGGAAGGGCATGCGCTCTCGCTCGGAAAGTGCTTTTTGGGCGACGTGCAGGTGAAGGGCGACATCCGTAAAGTGGAGAGGCAGGATGCTGAAGTATGAATTCGAGCTGGAAGGTCTCTCCGTCCATAGGGCCGTCGACCGTCTTCTCCGCGAGGGGATCCCCCTGCTTGCCGCCCGCAAAACGGCAAAAAACGGCATCAAAATCGCCATAAATGCTTTAGACCGAAAAAAAACCTTTGCAATTCTGCAAGGGTCGTGTTATAATATAAAAAAGTCCCGTCCTTTGGGACTTATGCGCGTGTTCGAAGAAACCTTCCGCGCCGCGGGGCTCTTCATCGGGACGGCGCTCGCGCTCCTTTTCGTGTTTTTCCTGCAGGGTAGAGTGCTCAGGATCGAAGTCACGGGGAGCGGGTCCTATCTCGAGCCCGAGGTACGGGCGGCGCTCTCGGAGCGCGGCGTCGGCTACTTTTCGCCGATGCCCGACAAGAATGCGCTCATCCCCGCAGTCTTGTCCCTGCCGCGCGTGCATTTCGTCTCGGTGGAGGGGCAGAACGGCATTCTCACCGTCCGCGTGGAAGTCTCGGACGAGCTTTCACCCCTGACGCCTTCGCCCCTCTGCGCTCCCGCAGGCGGGACGGTGGAAGAGCTCGTCGTGCTGCGCGGCACGCCGCTCGCCGCGGTCGGGCAGACCGTCGAAGAGGGGCAGGAGCTCGTCGCTCCCTACGCCCTGCACGGCGAAGAGAAGGCGGAATGCCTCGTCATCGCGCGGGTGAAGGTATCTTTCCCCATATCGCGGGAATATCGGCTCTCCGAGGAGAGGGCGCTCCTTCAGGCCTTTCTCGAGTTCGGGGAGATCGCCGATGTACATACGACAAGGACGGCCGACGGTTGGCGCGTCGAAGGAACGGGACATGCCGAAGGTTCCATCAACTTCGGCTGAGGAGGAAAATGGAAAAGAGCATCACAGTCGACACGGGCAGCTTGCAGAAACTGAGCGCCGTGCTTGGCGTCTTTGATGAAAATCTGACACTTATTGCACGGGAACTCGGTCTTTTGACCCATGTCGACGGCACCGTCATCAAGCTCGAGGGCGAGACCGCAGAGGTCGGCGCGCAGGTCATAGAGAGCCTTCTTGCGACGGTGGAGGCGGGCGGCAATATCGACAAGAGCAGCCTTTTGTACTGCATTTCTCTCGCCGAGGAGGGACATGCCTCCGACATCGCCTCCGTCATGCAGGGCGTCGTTGCCTTTTCGGCAAAGGGCAAGCCCGTCAAGTGCAAGACGGTCGGGCAGAAAAACTACATCGACGCCATCAAAAACAACACCGTGACGTTCGGCGTCGGCCCCGCGGGCACGGGAAAGACCTACCTTGCCGTCTGCCTCGCCGTCTCGGCTTACAAGGGGAAACAGGTCGAAAAGATCATTCTGACCCGTCCCGCCGTCGAAGCGGGCGAAAAGCTCGGATTTCTCCCCGGGGACCTTCAGACCAAGGTCGATCCCTATCTTCGGCCGCTCTATGACGCCCTTCAGGAGATGTTCGGGCTCGAGACCTACCAAAAGCTCATGGAAAAGGGCGCCATCGAGGTCGCGCCCCTTGCCTATATGCGCGGCAGGACGCTCAACAATGCCTTCGTCATTTTGGACGAAGCGCAGAACGCCACCCGCGAACAGATGAAGATGTTTCTGACCCGTCTCGGAGAGGGGAGCAAGGTGGTCGTCACGGGGGACCTCACCCAGACCGACCTTCCCGCAGGCAAGACGAGCGGATTGAAACAAGCCGTCTCCATTCTGAAGGGCATCGAAGAGATCGCCGTGATCCGCCTTACCGACAAGGATGTCGTGCGGCATCCGCTCGTTGCGAAGATCGTCCGCGCCTATGAGGCGCAAGAGAACAAACGGAAGAAGGAGGAAAGAGCATGAGAAAACGGAAAAGGGCAGAGATGCCCGATTTCGAACAGATGACGACGCAGCAGAAGATGCAATATCTGCACGATAACGTCGACATCGCCAAAGCTCCCAAAGAGGAAAAAGATCCCAAAAAGAAACGCAAGATGATCGCGTGCGTCTCGCTCTATGTCCTGTGCTATGTGATCCTTCTCGGCGTCATTTTCGGCATGATCGTCCTCAACGGCGTGTTCAAGCTGAACGACGCCCTCATCTGGCTGCACGGGATCACGTCCGACTACTCCCAGATCTTATTGCTCCTTCTGAGCGTTTTCTTCCTCGTCGTCATCATCTTCTTCTATTTCTTCTTCGAGGACAGGGATTCCCTCGTCAGTACGGCGAACACGCTCCTCATCTTCTCCACGGTGATCGTCTGTGCGGTCATCTGTTTCCTGTTCGAAGTGTTCATCTCGACGTATGCCCGTCCCTTCGCGCTCTTCGCACTCCTCGTGCTCTTCCTTCTCAACCGCAGGCATGCCATCTTTCTGAACTTCATCTTCACCATCCTCATCTTCGTCATCGACATGTACACGCACGCCTATGAGGGCATGGAGCTCGCCGAGGTGGAAGTCTATTCCACGCTCATGGTCGGCTTTGTGAGCGGGACGCTCGCGATCTTCTTCGCGGGGAACGTCAAGACGAGGGCGGGACTCGTCTTTACGGGCGTCGTTCTTGCGCTCCCGACGAGCATCGTCGTCGCCCTTCTCAACCTGCCTTCCATCAGTTCCGACTGGGGCATGTACCTTGCGAACATCGGCTATCGCATGCTCGGCAGCGTCATCTCCGCCATCCTCGCGCTCGCGATCCTGCCGCTGTTTGAGATCGTATTCAACAAGCTGACCATTTTCCGCCTGCGCGAGCTGACTTCGACGAACGCTCCCCTTCTGAACAGGCTCAAAAAGGAGGCGCCCGGGACCTTCAACCACTCGCTCATCGTCGCACAGCTCTCCGAGGCCTGCGCCGTCGCCATCGGGGAGAACGCCGAGCTCGCCCGTGCCGCCGCCTACTATCATGACGTCGGAAAGCTCAAGGACCCGCAGTGTTTCACCGAAAACCAGACGGACTACAACGTCCACAGCGAGCTCACCCCCGATCTCTCGGCGGACATCATCCGCTCGCACGCGCAGGACGGGTATGACCTTCTCATCCGCAACCACCTTCCCAAGGTCATCGCGGACGTCGCCAAGGAACACCACGGCACCCTTCCCGTCAAGTATTTCTTCAACAAGGCGCTGCGCATCTCGGGCGGCGAGGCCAATATCATGAATTATTCCTACTTCGGCCCCACGCCGCAGACGCGGATCGCCGCGATCGTCATGATCGCCGACGGCTCCGAGGCCGCGACCCGTGCCTTAAAGGACCATTCCCCCGAGAGTGTCGAAAAGACCGTCCGCGCCATCATCGAGGAGAGGATGGACCTCGGGCAGTTCGCCGAATGCGACATCACGATGCGCGACCTCACCATCATCAAGCAGACCCTCGTCGAGGCGCTCTCGGGCGTCCACCACCATCGCGTGGAATACCCGTCCATCCGTTTCAAGCGGGACCGTTCCGTTGAGGGGAAGAAATGAAAAGAGTGAAACTTACGATCGAGGGCGGCCTTCCCGCCCCCGACAGAAAGAAGATCGCCGCCGCGCTCTCCGAGGAATTTGAGACGGAAACGCCCCTCATTTTGGAGCTCTGCATCCTCTCCGAGGGGGAGATCCGCGCGCTCAACGCCCGCGAGCGGGGGGTGGACGCCGTCACGGACGTCCTGTCCTTCCCCGCATCCGACTATGTCCGCGGCAAGCCCATCTCCGCCGCCGAACACGCCGACTGCATAGAGCCCGTCATGGGAAAGCGCGGGGGCGAATGGGTGCAGAAGGGGGAGAGGCTCTATCTCGGCTCGGTCGCCGTCTGTAAAAAGAGGGCGCAGGAGCAGGCCGAAGAGTACGGACATTCCCTCGCGCGGGAGATGGGCTATCTCATCGTGCACGGGGCGCTCCACTGCCTCGGCTACGATCACGAAAGGGAAGAGGACAAGCGCGAAATGCGCGAGAGAGAAGAGCGGGTCATGGAAAGGCTCGATCTGAGGAGAGAAGAATGAAGAGCGGAACTGTCGCCGTGATCGGCAGGGCGAATGCAGGGAAATCCACCCTCGTCAACGTCATGGTGGGGGAGAAGGTCGCCATCGTTTCCCCCAAACCGCAGACGACGCGGGATCGCATCATGGGCATTCTGAACAGAGAGGACTGCCAGATCGTCTTTGTGGATACCCCGGGCATCTACCGTCACAGGAACGAACTCACCGACCGCATGATGCACGCGACGGAAAACGTCTCCAAAGAGGTAGACGTCATCCTCTACGTCCATGACGGGCATGCGGGGATCCGCGACGAGGACCTCTCGCTCATGAAGAAATATTCGGCCCTCGGCGTGCCCATGCTCATTGCCTATACCAAGACGGACATCATGCCCAAGGAGAACATCCCGCGGGACGCCAAAATTTTGTACGAGGCGGGCATCGAGAAGGACGTCGTGCCCGTTTCGGCGAGGAAGGGCAGGAACATCACCCTATTGGAGCAGGAGATCGTCAAGCTCCTGCCCGAGGGGGACAGGCTCTTCCCCGAGGACATCGTCTCGGACAGGAGCGAGAAATTCATGGTCGCCGAGCTCATGCGCGAGAAGATCCTTCTCAAGTACGACAAGGAGATCCCGCACGGCGTCGCGATCGTCGTCAACAAGTTCGAAAGACAGGAAAACGGCATATATGATGTAAATTTGGACATCGTATGCGAAAAAAAGAACCACAAGGCCATTCTCATCGGCAAGCAGGGGAAGGCCCTCAAAGAGGTCGCGTCCTTTGCGCGGCAGGACATGGAGAAGTTTTTGGGCGCGAAGGTCTTTCTGACGGTCTACGTCAAGGTCCGCGAGGACTGGCGGGACCGCGCCACGCTCCTCAAGGAATTCGGCTACACCGACGAGGACGCCTGATCCCTCTTCGCATAACTTTCGTCCGCTTTCCCATACTGACATCGGGAGGACGGCATGAAGGAGAACAGGTCGGCGGCGGATATCGCGTGGGAACTCTTTGAAAAGACGGGAAATTTAAGCTACTATATGCTCTATAAGAGGCTCAAATAGCAAGTATGGAACTCAAGACGGACGCGCTTGTCCTGCGATGCGCGGACTGGCGGGAAAATGACAGGATCGTCACGCTCCTGACGGCGGAACGGGGCAAGATCGCCGCGACGATGCGGGGCGTGAAAAAGGCGGGCGCGAAGCTGAATTTTGCGTCACAGCCTTTTTGTTTTGCCGAATACGTCCTCGCCGAAAAGGGGGGACGGTTTACCGTCACGGGCGCGAGCCTGTATGACGGCTTTTTCGCCCTGCGCGAGGACATCACCGCCCTCTACGGCGCGGCATGCGTCCTTCAGGCGGCCGACGTCCTTGTCTATGAGGGAATGGACGGCGAGGAATTTCTCATCTCCGCCGTGCGTGCGCTCGGAAAGCTCTCCTCGGGGGAGGGTCCGTCCGCGCTCGTTTGGTATCTTCTGAAGACCCTGTCGCTTGCGGGCTACCCCGTGGCCGCAGACCGCTGTCCCGTGTGCGGAAACATCCCCTCGGGCCGCATGAGATTCGACATGGACCGCGGCATTTTCACCTGTACCGACCATTCGGACGGCCCTCCCGCGAGCGGATCTTCTTTCCTCGCCATCCGCGCCGCCCTTGCGGGGGAGCCCCATGACGACCTCGACGGCAACATGCGGGCGCTTCGCATTCTCGGGACATATTTTTCCCTCAAGACGGACGCCGAACTCAAGAGCATCGGCGAATATCTCCGCCTTCTGCATCCGATGCACTGAAATGCTTGACGAACGGGTCTGAACCGTTTATAATAAAACTCAACGAAAAGGGGGTCCGCAATGGAGAACGAAGAGACAAAAGAAGTGACCGTGGGCGAGGTCATGCGCATCATAGGCCACAGGATATGGTACATATTGGGGGCGGCGGTCCTGTTCACCATTCTTGCCGTGCTCCTTCTGGAATTTGTCATCGATCCGCTGCTTGCGACTTATTCGATGGAGTTCCGCCTCGTCTTTCCCGTGGAGGGGGACGCGGCCTATCCCGACGGCTCCCCGTTTTTCTATCAGGACATGGTCTCCTCGTCCTTCCTTTCCGACGCAAAGAGCTCGGAGGGGAAGTTCTCGGGCATCGATACCGAAAAGATGATCAAAAACGGCGACATCACCATCGAGGCGGAAACGATCACCGAAAACGAAGTCATCGAATACACGGGCCGCTACACCGTCACGGTGCAGGGTTCCTATTTCAGGAACAGCGAGGAGGCCGAAGAGTTCATCGAGGCGATCGCCAACGTCCCCGTCAACAGGATGCGCACCGAGGCGAAACAGGTCAACTACGCCTCCGACAAGGACGTCTTTGAGACGGCTCCCTTCGAGGAGAGGATCGCCCTTCTCAAACAGGAAAAAGAGAATTTATTGGCCGTCTATGACGGTTGGATCGACGTATACAGCGAGACGTACAGCGTGCGGTTCAACGGTGAGAACGGCGTCGTCGTGCGGCGGCTCAAGGACTTCCGCGATTCCGTCGCCGCCCTCTTCGGCGAGAGCGTGCGCGAGGACCTTGAAAACGAGCTCGCATTCGGCGGCTACTATGCGGGCGACCTCGATGCGTACATCGCCCAGCTCAAGCTCGAATACAGCCAGAATGCGGCCGAGATCGGGGAGATCAAGAGCGTGCTTTCGGTCGGGAATGCGTCGCCCTTCGCCCTTGCATCCTCAGCATCCTCTTCGTCCTCGTCGCAGGGGGCGGTCTCGGGGATCGACCTTTCACAGCGGCTCGCCGAGCTCATCAACCGCAATAACCGCATCGACCATTGGGTGAACGCCTCGGGCAAGGTCGACAACCCCACGCTCGTCGAGGAGAATGTGACCAAATTCGCCGCCCGTCTCGACGGGGAATTCGATAAACTCAACGAGGCGGCGGTCAGTCTCACGGACGTCATCGGCGCCATCTACGAGCGGGGCATGTCCGCCCGTTTCGACGCGCAGAAGGTGACCTCGAGCGGCGACATCGGCACCCTCGTCGGCGCCGTCGGCTGCTTTATCGGCGGCCTCGTCATCGCCTCAATCGTCGTCTACGTCATCGATTCGAACAGAAAGAAGAAACTTGACGCAAAGACCGAGGGGATGCAGGCGGCAGAGGCGGAAGAGGGCGAATAAGGGAACGCCATGGAGCTGTTTGCCGCACTCAGATTCACAGAGGACGAAAATCTTGCGGGGCGCGTGTACTGGTACATCGCGCCTTTTCCCATAAAGGAAGGGGAGAGAGTGCTCGCCCCCGTCGGCCCGCACGACAAGCTCCAATGCGCCCGCGTCGAGCGCACGGAACAGTTCAAGGAAGAAGAGGCGCCCTATCCGCCCGTTTTGTGCAAACATGTCCTTTCAAAGCTCGGCGAGCGCAAGGTGAAAGAGGGTGTCTTTGACCTCGGCGGCGTGCGCTATGACGACCGTCACTTCACCCGCATGGGGCGCATTCTGATCGCGAAAGAGGAGAAGGACGCAGAGGGGCTCTTCGTCAAAAAGGTGGACACGGGGTCGGAGGACTGGCTCGCCGAGACAGAGGGGAACGCGTGCGTTTTGCTCTTCGGCGAAGGGGTCAAAGAGGGAGCGGAGCGCATTCTTCGCATCGTCCGCGGCGAGGACCCCGACGGCGTCCCGCCCGCCCTTCTCGCCTCCCTGCGCGACAAACTCCGCTAAAAGGGGACGGCGAAGGCCTTTGTTCATTTCAGGCCCCGCGGGGCATCAAAAAACATGACAGGGATCGGAAAACGACTATGAAGAAACATATCTTATTGATCGCGACAGGGGGGACGATCGCCTCCCGCAATGCAGGCGAGGGCCTCACGCCCGCCATCTCTTCCGCGGAACTGCTCGCGGAAGTGCCCGAAGTGGCCGAAAAATGCGACGTAGACGCCGTGCAGCTCTTCAACCTCGACAGCACCAACGTCTATGCGCCCCACTGGCTCGAGATCGCACGGCTCATCGAAAAAAACTACAACTTATACGACGGTTTCGTCATCACGCACGGCACGGATACCCTTGCCTATACGGCCGCCGCACTCTCCTATCTCGTGCAGGAGTCGCGCAAGCCCATCGTGCTGACGGGCTCCCAAAAATCGGTGTACCTGCGCGACACGGACGCGAGGCAGAACCTTCTTGATGCCTTCTATTACTGCGCCGACGGGGGTTCCTTCGGCGTCGAGGTCGTGTTCGACGGCAAAGTCATCCTCGGCACCCGCGCAAAAAAGACAAGAACGCGCAGTTATAACGCGTTTTCGAGCATCGATTACCCCGAGATCGCCATCGTCCGCGAGGGCGTTCCCTACTACTATATCAAGGAGAAAAAGCCCGCTGCGCCCATCTTTTACCATGCGCTCGACGAGCGGGTGTTCGTCCTGAAGATGACGCCCGGGCTCTCGGCGGACATCTTCGACTACTGCGACACGCACTGCGACGGGCTCATCATCGAATCCTTCGGCTCGGGCGGCCTGCCGCGGTATGAGGACGACATGTTCTTCACGCGGCTCAAAAAATTTATGGACGCGGGCAAGATCGCCGTTCTCACCACGCAGGTGGAGCGGGAGGGGAGCGCGCTCGACAAGTACGAAGTCGGGCGGCGGCTGCTCTTGTGCGGCAACGTGCTCGAGGCGCGGAGCATGACGCTCGAGGCCGCGCTCACGAAACTCATGTGGCTGCTCGGGAACTTCCCCCGCGAACAGATCCCCGCGCTCTTCTCCGTCCCCGTCCGCCATGACATCCTTTGAGTGAAGAATGAGCGCGAGACCCGCCGCTCATCCTGTCCCGTCCAAATCGCCCTCCCCCGTTGAAGGGGGAGGGGTAGGGGAGGGGGTTGCCCCCCGAACGTAGTCCATATATAATGTATACATTCCGCGGCGATCCCGCATGCTGAGTATGGACGGAAGTAAAAATTTATCTGTGGAAAAAATTTTATCAAAGCTGTTGACACAGTGAAAAAATTGTTGTAAAATAAGAACGCCATTCATAGGGTGGCAAAAAATAAACTTTATATTTTTAAGGGGGAAAGACATGAAAAAGCTCAGAACAGCTCTGATTCTGTTGCTCGCGCTTATGATGTCGCTTTGCCTCTTCGCCTGCGGCGGAGATGACGAGCCCGAGAAAGAAGATCCCGGGCCCACCGACCAAGGCGGAGCGAGCGACACCGACTATCGTAAACTCGAGATCGATCCCGAAACGATCAATTTGACAGACTCAGACGATCAGGCCGCGCTCGACGCGAAATACGCGGAGGTCACGGTCACAGCGACGGATCTGGAGGGCGAGGACTATAAGTTCAAGCTCTCCGACTGCAACGTCTCCGGTGAAGTCAAACTGAACACCGTCGGCGAATACCCGCTCACCGTCACGCCCAAGAGCAACGACAGCAAACAGGTCACGCTCACCGTCGTCATCGAACACGACTGGAAAGACGAGAACGGCGTCAAGGTCTGTCAGCATGACGGCGCACGGCAGGAGACCAGAGAAGAGGACGTCATCATCCACTACGGTACCTTCCATGAGGGCACCGATGCGACTCTTCCCGCAGGCGAGTGGACTGAAACTTCCGTCTACACCAACAAGAAGACCGATTCCGCGATCAAAGAATTCGGCGATGTGAACGGCATCAAGGTCCCGACCCTCACGGCCGGCCAGCTCGAACCGGGCACGACCATCACGATCAAGGGCACCGCAAAGACCACGTCCGATCCGACCGACGCTTGGGGCAAGACGACGGGGAACGAGCAGTGGAACTCTCCTTCCATCGGTATTGCGGACAGGTATAATACCTCCGTCGTAAATAACGACCACAAGGGCTACAAGAACGGCGTCTCCGTCATCGTCCGTCAAGAGGGCTGGGTCCTCTACAACGGCATCGGCGAGGGCGAGAAGAACACGCTCGGCGGCATCACCGGCGGTTTCTTCGAGACGACGACTGATTGGAGGAACTACGGTTCCGCACTCTCTGCAACGGATGACGCGGCCACGCCCGGCGCTGCGGCAGATAGCGCAGGCTACACCAAGCAGCTTCCGACCGATTGGAGCAACATCGGCGACTGGTGGGTCTATTCCACGGGTACGGCCATGCGGTCCGGTACCTTCTATCTCACCGAGACCCAATACGAATACACTTGGAACTATCGTGAAGATGGCGTCATCGAGATCACCTATACCACCTTCGCGGGCAAGGTCTCCACGACCCTCAAGTCGTATATCAAAGTCCCCGCATCCTCTGTCGGCTACTACGACACGATCATCCACGGCGACTACAACGATATGACGATCACCGAGAGCGTCATCACCACCAAGAGAACGCCCAAGTCCTTCATGTACAACGGCGTCAAGAGCGGCGCGAACACGGTCTATGCGGAGAACAAGGCGTTCGACGCGACGACGCTCGACATGAAGGTCGAGTATGAACAGGCACAGGGCACCTATGAGACTCTTCAGCTCACCAACAATCAGGTCTACTACTATGTCGGCAGCATGAGCCGTGATGACCTTGCAAAGGCCGAGAACGCGGCCGAGCTCAAAGCTCTGACCGCGGACAAGTGGGTCTCCCTCGGGAACAGCAACCTCAAGGCGGGTGCGATCTACAAGATCCACTTCAGCAAGGGCGGACAGGAATTCTGCGAGCTCATTCCCGCAAAGGACTTCACCGTTCTTGCGAACAAGGTCGATTCCGCAACGGGCGCAGATGTCACGATCGACGGGACCGCGTTTGAGGACAACAACAAGCTCGGCGCGTTTACGTTCTCCGTTGAGAACAACAATATCGTCCTCACGCTCGCAAGCGGCAACGCGCAGAAGCTCAGCGATGCGCAAAAGGCGGTATTCACGAATGCAGGCAACGCGAAGTACGTTGCGCTCCGTCTGAATGCGGCCGAACTCGGCGACGACTTCACCGCGACGGGCATCGCCGTCAAGAAGGACAACGCCGACGTTCCGTTCAAGGCGACCATCGGATCCGGCGACCTCTATCTCGTCCTTGCGCTCAGCGCGGCAGGCAAGTACACCATCACGGGTGCGCAGGCCACGCCGATCGTCCTCGACCTCACCGCCCTCAACGGTTTCACCCTCGATTCCAAGATCGAAGGCGCAGAAGGCCTCAAGCTCAACAAGGGCGGCGACCTCACCATCACCTATACCATTCCTCAAGGCACATCGGCAGACGACCTCACGCTCGTCTTTGACGGCACGTCGCGTGCACCTG
The DNA here is from genome assembly GCA_947629535.1 of uncultured Clostridia bacterium. Lineage (GTDB taxonomy): Bacteria > Bacillota > Clostridia > Christensenellales > Borkfalkiaceae > Gallimonas. The sequence goes on from CANREC010000032.1 coordinate 11,812, forward strand.
TTGCCAACTACTACGACGCAGACGAACCCGAGATCCCCGAGGCATACGGCAAGGCAGGCAATTATCTGCTCAAGAAGATGACCATTTCGGGAACCCAGTTCGTGGTCGAACTCAAGGCTCCTGCTGCCAACCTTACCAACTATGCGCCCGTTTCGATCACCCTCGAATACAAGAAGGGCACGGCGAGCGACAGCATCACCGACCTCATCGACTATGCGATGCAGCTCGACGACACGGGTTGCCTCGTCGGCGAGAACGGCTATATCGCTTATGCCTCCGCAAGCGGCAAGCTTACGGTCCTCCGTGCGATCGCCAATAATGACGTCAAGGACGGCATCAACGGTACCTTCACGCTCAACCTCAACAACGGCAACTTCGAGAACTTCAAGAAGAACGGTCTCCTCACGGTCTCCTACGCGATCGTGGACGGCGCGCTCGTCCTCTACGGAGCTCCCGACTACGTCACAGGTTCCGCGACGGTCATCGGCACCTACAATGACGACCGTGACACCGACGTCGGCGCTTATATCCTCATCACGATCGATGTGACAGCCGAACCTCTCAGCCTCACGGGCGACTACTATGCCGAATTTGTCGGCGGCGAAACGTTCGATTCTTCCGCAAACGGCAAGCCTACGACCCTCAACAAGATCTCCGGCACGAAGATCGAAAAAGTGACGCTTGACAACACTTACACTTCGTCTGTTGTCGCGAGCGCAGACGGCACCTGCTACGAAGAAGGGCTCTATGCTTGGGAAGTCAAGAAGGGCAATGACGTGGTCGCCTATGCGAACGCAGCCTCTGCGGGCGGCGAGCACAAGGATGATAACGGAGATAACATCTGCGACCTTTGCGGCGGCACCATCACTTCGAATGTTGTCATGAAGGATTGGAACGATGGATATACGGGTGCAGCGTATGATCTTACCGAAGGCACCATCGTCGATGCAACCGGTAGCATTAAGACAAGCGGCATTACAGACGTAGGCGGCAACTTTGGCCCCTTCGTTGCCATCGTGATGGCCAATGGCAATGGCGGCAACAAGCGTTATTGGCTCCGTACGGACGGTTGCAATATCGAGCACCCGAATGACAGTTGGGATCCTGCAATTGCATGTTATCCTGCCAATGTTGAACCGCTCGGCGCAGACACTCCGGATGAAAACTTCTACACCTCTTTGGCCTACAACACCTTAAACGGCGTACAGACCGTAGACGGTAAAACGATTGAGACCGCAACGTTCGGCGAATACATTGCCGGCAAGACCTTCCGTTATGTTGTTTCCTTCATCGGGACGACGGTCAAGGTCGAGTTTAATTACTTCAATGCCGACGGAACACGTTCGGTTAGCTACTATGTAGAGATCCGCAACGTCACCGTGAAAACAGTAACGGCGCAATTCATCAGTGACGAACAAACCTTCTTGCAGAACGACGCTAAAATCACCGTGACGACAGCAGGTGCGGCGAACTCTGCGATCGACAAAGTTGAAAGCGCGACTGTTGATTCGCACGCAGCGCCCGACGAGATCAATTATACGCTCTCCAAGAGCAACGGTTACGTTAATCTCAAACTCATCGGTTTTGCCGCGAACGCCGACAACACCTACTACGCGTCCTTCAAGATCACTTTCAAGCAGGCGCTCGTCGGTTCGACCAGTGTCAAGCTCGTCGATAAGGACGGCAAGGCGATCGCAGGCGGCGTGGCAACGCTTTCGTCCGATAAGACCTCTTTGGAAGTCTATCTCCCGATCGCAAACAGCATCAAGGAATCCTATCTCAAATTCAGCAACTACGAGGCAAGCACCAAGCAGGCCGACATCAAGATCGACCTCACCGACCTTGTAGTCTCCAATGTGACCGCAACGATGAGCGACGACGCTCGCACGATCGTAGGCGGCACCGTCAAGATCGCTTACACCAACGCACAGGCAAGCGATAAGCTCGTGATCGGCGGCGTATCCAAGGCGCTCTCCGAACTTGCGACCGCAGCCGACCTCGGCAACGGCTACAAGGCACAGGCTACGTCCGCAAACGGCACATACACCGTCACCATCACGGCTCCCGCAGCCGACCTCACCAAGGTCATCGGCGAAGTCGAAGTCCGTCTCGAAAGAGGGTCCGATCTCGTCGCGAGGACCATTCTTCCCGCCGCCGTCACCGTTTCGGGCGGCAGGGAGATCGAGAGCACGGGTTGGTATGCGAAGGCAAACGGCAAACAGCTCATCCTCTTCTCGCAGAGCACAGGTACGCTTTCCCTCAATGTCAATGCAGGCAAGAAGACGGACAAAGAGCTTGTCAAGGTCTACAACCTCGCACTCAAGCAGGACGGCAAGTCCTTCCTCGAAACCAACAACCTTACGAGGGTCTCCAAACTCGTCGTCAGCAACGGCGAAGAAAAGAGCCTCTATGTCATCGTCATCGACCTCACGACCTTCGGCGTCGACGCAGATACAGCTTATGGCTATCAGAGCGGCGCAGAGGGCGCGGCGAAATACTACACCGTATCCGGGACGACGATCACGGAAGTCACGGCCGACACCACGGGCAAGCAGCAGACGACCATCCTCGAAGGCTCCTGCATCTCCGATGAGGTGAAGGGCTATGCGGAAGGTGAGACGTTCTACTACAACCTCACATTCAAGGCTGCAGCGGACCATACTTGGGTCGAAAAGGCGAATGCGTCTGAGACCGAACTCAAGGGCTACGATAAAGTCTACGAGTGTTCCGCTTGCCATGCTTTCAAGTATGAGCAGACCGATGCAAATCTTCCTATCAACAAGACTTGGGGCTCCGGAAAGGCCAACGCGTATGCCGGTTGGGGTCCTTGGGAAGAGATCGGTACTCTCGGGAAAGGCAGCGTCCTGACGATCAGCGGTATCAACTACTCCAATGCAGACCATGTTTGGGATGTTCTCGTCGGCGGTATCAGCCCCGTGGATGAAGTCGTAGCTCAAGGGTTCCGTATCGATAACTACATGTTCGGAACGACCAATTACGGTACTGCTGACACGCTCTACACGGCTACCGATAATAAGACCGGTGTTACAGAATCGGGTGGAGCGGCTTATCCCATTATCGCTAAAGCTCTTTCAGATGGCGTTAATGAGCTTAACACGTCGCCGGACGGCTATGTTGGTCTTGACGGCGCGACGGTCACCTATACGTTCGATTATTCCAAGGATGGCGTGTTCATGCTCATCTACGAAATCAAGAACGCGACCAAGGGCGGCGCTAACAGTGGTACTGATTTGATTGTCACCGTCACAGTCAAACTTTCGGATCCTCAAGATACGTATAAGCTCTACTTCAACTGGGACGGCAACCTTCAGACCGTGAAGTCCGTCACGAGCATCGTACCGAAAGACGCAGAGCCTTTCGAAACGTATGAGAAACATGAACACGATTGGTCCAAGAGCGACAAGTGCGAATGCGGCGAGATCCATCCCGAACACGGCACGAGCAATGCTCATCCTCACGTCAAGGGTACCGATAACGTCCACTGCTCGATTTGTGGCGCTGTCATGGAACACGACCACAAGTACAATAGCTACTATGTCTGCGAATACTGTGGTATAGCGGATAACGCTTCGATTGCTGCAATGACTGTTACAGATGCGAACATCGCAATGGGCTCATTCGGTACAGGCGGCTGGTGGAGTTCTGCCTCCGAGGATATCACGACTTCAGTGGGCAACTTCCTTGCGAAAATCACCTTCTCACAGGGTACGTCCGAAGGGATCACTGGCGCCGCAGAGGTCATCTATACCAATGCTGAGGGCCATGGAGACGGGTATCTCACTTACAATCCCAATGATTCTGGCCACTGGGGCGGCATGATCACCGAAGGCGAGAACGCTGCAAAAGCAACGCTCTATGAATTTGGCACAAAGCCTTCGACGCTCACGAATGTGACCTACGAGGTCTACGTTTGGAGAATCGGTACGACGATGGTTGTGGATTATCGAGTTCTCGACAGCAATACGCTTGCATGGGAACAGGTAATTGTTGTTGAGGGTGTGGAAACGCAGGCTCTGAAGATCCACATCAACGGTTTCACTGTCGGATATACCAATCTCAAGGCTTACACTGGAACGATCACTGCGAAGACCTAACCCAACAACCGACTCACGAAATCGTGAGTGAACAAAAAGAGACCTACGGTTCGCCGTAGGTCTCTTTTCATCTCCGCCCCGCGCTCATCCTGAGCCCTTATCTCGCCCTCCCCCGTTGAAGGGGGAGGAGTAGGGGAGGGGCCCTCAAACGAAGTCCGTTGCCCCCGCGTCATGTTGAGCGTAGCGAAACATCCCGAGGAACGAAGTCCGACATCGACCGTCGGGATCCTTCGCTCCGCTCAGGATGACGCATTGCCGCCCTCCCCCGTTGAAAGGGGAGGGGTAGGGGAGGGGGTTGGGCAACGGCGAACATGCCCACCTCAGTCACCTGCGGTGACAGCTCCTCCTCGG
>CANREC010000033.1 GCA_947629535.1 uncultured Clostridia bacterium
CGCGCGTAAGCGCGTGTCGAGGGATCTCCACCGTATTGTCATCCCGAGCCGCGCGTAAGCGCGTGTCGAGGGATCTCCACCGTATTGTCATCCCGAGCCGCGCGTAAGCGCGTGTCGAGGGATCTCTACCGCAATAGAGATTTTTCGACTTCGACTTCGCCTTCGGCTCCGCTCGAAATGACATAGGCCTACGGACTTCGTTTGAGGGGCAACCCTCTCCCCTACCCCTCCCCCTTCAAAGGGGGAGGGCGAGAAAAGCCCTCAGGATGACGTCCGTATTTCAAAACAAATCGTTCGACTTACTGTTTCAGTACCGCGCTCTTGATGTCGTTGACGTCTTTTGCCATGGCGTCGCTGACCTTCATGAGGCCTGCGACCTTGTCCCGCGAGTAGATGACGGTGGCGTGGTCTCTGCCGCCCATCTCCTTCCCGACGGAGACGAGGGGAAGGGCGAGCATTTCGCACATGAGATAGGTGCAGATCTGCCGCGCCCGCACGAGTTCCGCCCGCTTGTTCTTGCCGAGAAGTTCCTCTTTCTTGATGGAGAAGTGGGCGCACGTCGCCCTGACGATCGTCTCGGGCGTGACGACGGCCGTCTCATCGACGTTGATGGCCTCCTGAAGGGCTATCGCCGCAAGTTTGAGCGTGATGGGCTCCTCGTGGAGCTTGCTCGCAAAGATGACGGTGTTGAGCCTGCCCTCGAGGGTGCGCACGTTGGTGTCCGAATTTTTGGAGAGGAAGGCGAGCACGTCGTCGGGCACGAGATATTTCTTTTCGAGCGCCTTGCGCTTCAGAATGGCGATCTTTGTCTCGAGATCGGGCGGCTGGATGTCGGCGATGAGGCCGCCCTCAAAGCGCGTCCTCAGCCGTTCCTCGAGCGTCGTTAAGTCCTTTGCGGGGCAGTCCGAGGAGATGACGATCTGCTTGTTCTGCGAGGAGAGTTCGTTGAAGGTGTGGAAGAAGGCCTCCTGCACGCCGTATTTCCCCGCCCAGAACTGGATGTCGTCGATGAGAAGGACGTCCACGTTCCTGTAGCGGTTGCGGAAACGGGATTCCCGCCCCTCGCCCTTCCGCGCGAGGCTGTCGACAAATTCATTCAGAAACTGTTCGCTCGTCGTGTATTTGACCTTCAGCGCGGGCTTTTTCTCCTGTAATTCGTTGACGATGGCTTGCATGAGGTGCGTTTTTCCGAGGCCCGTCCCGCCGTAGATGTAGAGGGGATTGTATTCGGCCCCGGGGTGGTTGGCGACCGACTTCGCCGCCGCATAGACGAACTGGTTGGATGAACCCACGACGAAGGAATCGAAGGTATAGCGCTTGTCCACGGTGACGGGGCTGTCCTCATAGGCGTCGGGAATGTTGTCGAGCGTGTATTCCTCGCTGCCCTCGACGACGATGGCGATGTCGGTGATGCCCACGTCCGAAAGCCGCGCCGCCTCTTTCAGCTGTGCGAGGTGATGTGCCGTGACCGTCTTTGCGACGAGCTCGTCCTCGGCCTGCAAAACCAAGGTGGAGCCCATGACGTCGATGGGCTCGAGCACGCGGATGAATCGCTCGTAGGAGAGGGGGTTGACCGTGCGCTCCGCCCGTTCCCTGATTTTCTTCCACAAATATTCGTACTGCGTATTTTCTACCATTTTTCCCTCGCAAACAGTTTGAGTTTTTCCGTAAATTTGGTATAATGACAAAGGAAAGAATTCCCTTTACAGACATTATAATACAAAATCGCCCGAAAAGAAAGTGTTTTTGCGGTAAAATCGTCATGGTGATCAAAAAATTGACCCTGCACAACTTCAGAAATTACGAGGATGAGACCTTTTCCTTCGAAGAGGGGCTCAATGTGCTCACGGGCAAAAACGCACAGGGCAAGACCAATTGCGCCGAGGCCGTCTATTACCTCTGCACGGGCTCCTCTCTGCGCATCCGCCACGACCGGCAGCTCATCCGCCACGGGCAGGAGCGGGCAAGTATCTCCGCCGAGGCCGTCAGCCGCTACGGCAAGGTGCGCCTGCGGGCGGAGATCTATGAGAACAAACGGGAGCTTTTCGTCAATGAAAATAAACTATCACGCGCCGTCGATCTGCTCGGGAACATGAACGCCGTCTTTTTCTCCCCGGGGGAGCTTCGCCTCATTCAGGACGGCCCCGAGGAGCGGAGAAGGTTCTTGAATCTCTCCATCTCCCAGACGTCGCGGGAGTACTGCACGGCGCTCCTCAGATACCAAAAGATCCTCGACCAGCGCAACAATCTCCTCAAAAATCACGATATATCGATGATTTTGGAGACCCTTCCCGTCTGGGATGAACAGCTCAGCCTCTATGCCGCCCGCATCATCGCAAAGCGCAGGGCCTTCTTAAAGGAGCTTTCTCCCCTTGCGGCAGAGGCGCACGCCTACCTCACGGACGGGGCGGAGATCCTCTCCGTCGGCGCGGAGGAAAGAGAGGAGAGCGAGGAGCAGATCCGCGCAAAATTGATAATGGAATTTGATAATTCAAGGGAGCGGGACCTTCGTCTCGGGTTCACGTCCGTCGGGCCGCACCGCGACGATGTGAAGATCTCCATCGACGGAGAAGAGGCGCGGGGATTCTGCTCGCAGGGGCAGGCGCGGACGGCGGCGCTCTCCCTCAAGCTCGCCGAGCTCAAGATCTTTGCCAAACTGACGGGCGAGCCGCCCATTCTCATTCTGGACGACGTCATGAGCGAGCTCGACCTGCCCCGCAGGAAAAAATTGCTCTCCGAGATCGGGGACGTGCAGTGCATTCTGACCTGCACGCATGCCGAGCGCGTGCTCTACGGGGCCGAATGCCACAAGATCAAGATCCACGGAGGCAAGATCGTACCATGAGAGCGGATCTGCACATTCATACCCATTTTTCGGACGGCAGGCATACGCCCGAAGAGATCGCCGCGCGGGCCGCGGGACGGGTCTCCCTCATCGCGATGACCGACCACGATTCGATGGACGGCACGGAGGAGAAGAGGGCGGCCGCCGAGAAGTTCGGCCTGCTCTCCGTGAGCGGTTGGGAAGTCTCGGCCTATGCGGGCTGCAAGGTCCACATTCTCGGCTATTGCTGTGAAAAAAACGCCGCATATGACGCGTTTTTGAAGGAGAGGAAGGAGGGGGCGCTCCTCCGCGCCGAGGACATTCTCTCCAAGGCGAACGCCTATCTCAACACCCATGTGACGATCCTTGACGCCGTCGCCGAGATGGCCGTGAAGGATTCCCCCCTGCACACGATGCACCTCGTCCGCGCTGTCGCAAAGAAGATCGGCGCCGACCCCATGCAGCTCTACCCCGTGCTCTTCGACGTCGGGCGGCCCGCCTATTCGGAGATCGGCCGTCCCTCGCCCTTCGACGCGCTCGCCGTCATCCATGCGACGGGCGGGATCGCCGTGCTCGCCCACCCCGGCCGCATCCAAAAGACGGCGGAGGAGCGGCTCCGCCTCATGGATTCGCTCGTCGAAAGGGGGCTGGACGGAATAGAATGCGTGCATTCGCAGCATACTTCTGAAGAGACGGAGTATTTCGGGCGATATGCCGCGGAGCGGGGGCTCCTGAGGACGGGCGGCTCGGACTTTCATGCGGTCGGGGCATCGCGGGAGATCGGCCTTCCCCCCTTTGAACCCGACGACAGGCTTTTGTCAAGGCTCGGGCTCCGCCGATAGGGGAGCGGATGAAGAAAATTTCCATACTTATTGCGCTCTTTCTGATGGGGAGCGCTCTTTTTTTGGGCGGATGGACCTTCGGGAAAGTGCCCAAGGGGGTCAGGGTCGACGGCGTCGAGGTCGGCGGGCTCTCCTATGTCGCGGCCGAGAGAACGCTCCGCGATAAGATCTCCTCTTCCTACCCGCCCTTCGTCGTGCACACGGCGGAAGGGGATGAATTTTTCGAGACGGACTTTCGGGACGACCTTGCGGACCTTCTCCGCCGCGCCAAAAGGGGGGAAGAGCTCTGCGCCAAAGTCGAGCGCGTCTGGGTCTCCCTCGAAGAGGACTTAAAGGACCTCTGCGCCCGCCACAGCTGCGCGGCCGAAGATGCGGCGCTCTCCTTCTCCGCACGGGGCTTTTCGTATGCGCGGGAGCGGGAGGGCAGGTCGTGCGACTATGAAAAGCTGCTCTCGGACGCCGTCGCGGCCATGCGGGAGGGAAAGTCGGAGGCGACCCTTGTCACGGCCCCCGTCCGCGCGGAAGTCACCGAAAAAGACTTGCGTGCGCGTACGCGGGCGCTCGCTACCTATACGACCTATTTCGACAGCGGAAATTCCGCCCGCGCCCACAACATCGCCCTCGCCGCAAGCCGTCTCTCGGGCACTATCCTCATGCCCGGGGAAGAGCTCTCCTTCAACGAGATCGTCGGAAAGCGCACGCGGGAGAACGGGTTTGAAGAGGCGAACGTCATCTCGGGCGGGGAGTTTGTGCCAGGCGTCGGCGGCGGGGTCTGTCAGGCGAGCACGACGCTCATGAATGCGGCGCTCCTTGCGGGGCTCCGCGTCACGGAGAGCCGTCCGCACTCGCTCACCGTCGGCTACGTTCCCCCCTCGCGGGACGCCATGGTCTCCGACGTCTCCGATCTCAGGATCAAGGACCCATACGACGTGCCCGTGTATCTTCTGGGCCTTGCGGGCGGGGGAAAGGTACAGTTCACCTTTTACGGCCTTCCCGACGGAAAGCGGTATGAGATCGAGAGCAAGGTTCTCCTCGTCGCCGACCCGCCTGAGGAGAAGATCGTCGAGGGGGAAGAGGACAAGCTGCTCCGTGCGCCCCGCCAAGGGGTGGCGAGCGAGAGCTATCTTTTGGTGTATCGGGACGGCGTGCTGCTCTCCCGCACCCTTCTCCGCCGCGACACCTACGCCGTCGTGCAGGGCATACGGCAAGTGAAAAGGGAAGAGCCCTGCTTATCTTGAGGGAGCGTAGCGATGGATCCCGACGGTCGATGTCGGACTTCGTTTGAGGGCAACCCCCTCCCCTACCCCTCCCCCTTCAACGGGGGAGGGCGAAATAACGGCTCAGGATGACGCGGGGGGACAGGGCAAAACGCTCATTCTGAGGGAGCGTAGCGACCGAAGGATCCCAGCAAACGGGCGGAGCTCCGTAGGTCTAATGGGATCCTTCCCCTTCGACTACGCTCAGGGTCAGGATGAGCGGGCGGGGCGAGCGGCACTCCTTTTGTCATTTCGAGCGGAGCCGAAGGCGAAGTCGAGAAATCTCAGGTGAGGAATAGATCCCTCGACAAGCTCGGGATGACAGGAGGGTCAGGATGACGCGGGGGGGCGAAGAGACGTCGCGCAGCTCAATTTTTCTTTTTTAATTCTGAATTTCCCATGAAAATCGGTTGCATTCTTTGCAAAAATCCTTTATAATGACATATGACTTCGGGCGGTCCTCTGCATTTTCGGCATGAACGCCGCGTATTACAGGAGGTAAAGTCATGGGACTCATTGAACAGATCGAAGCGGAAGGCCTCAAGCAAAACGTGCCGCAGTTCAACGTCGGCGACACTGTTAAGGTCGGCTACCGTATCATCGAGGGCGGCAAAGAGCGTATCCAGAACTTCGAGGGCGTCGTCATCGGCAAGAAGGGCGGCAGCATCCGCGAAACGTTCACCGTCCGCCGTCTTTCGTTCGGCGTCGGGGTCGAGCGCTGTTTCCCGCTCCACTCCCCCAAGGTCGCCTATGTCAACGTGGTGCGGAAGGGCAAGGTCAGAAGGGCAAAGCTCTACTACCTGCGCGGGCGCACGGGCAAGGCTGCCAAGATCAAGGAAAAGAAATAAGAAAATTCGGTCTGCCGAAAGTCACGGCGGACCGTTTTTTTGTGGGCCTTGGGAGCTTTCCCGAGAAATTCTACGATATTGTGAAAAAATTTTGCCCGAAACCTCTGAAAAATTATTTACAATTTTTCCGCGATGGGTTAGAATAGGGATACTAACATATAATAGGGAATACCTCGTATGAAGAAAATCAAGACAAAAAGAAAGTTCACCCCCTTTTTTATCGCCTTTCTCGTGGCGGCGCTCGTGTTTTTAGCCGTGGGGATGGGAACGCTCGGGTCCTTCCGTACGACGGGCGACGACTTTGAGCTCAAAGCCCCCGTGACCAAAGAGGACGGAACGTCCCAGACGCCCACGGTCGTGTTCCGCCTCGATTCGAGCGTCACAGAGACGTACACCGATGAAGAGGGCAAGGAACAGACCCGTTCCATCAGCCTCGCCATGGATGAAGTGTACCTCTTCGTGAGCGCCATCTACTCCGAGGCGGGCACGCCCGCAAGCGTCTCCGTACGCCGCTCGTCGTCGGCCGACCCGGAATTCTTCGGCGGAACGACCACCGCAAGCCTCGAGAATCTCTATACGGCCGAGCCCGCTGCGGAAGAGACCGCGGAGAGCGATAAAAAAGACGCCGTGCAGACGGACGCCCTCTACCGCTGGGTGCATCCCTTCGAGTTCCAGACCAAGTGGGGGATCTCGACCTACCGCTATTGGGAACTGTCGGCAGTCTCTGCGGGCATGCGGATCTCCGAAGTTCTCTTCGTCGGCCGTCCCACGAGCGGAACGGCGGAACACAGCGCGGAGCGCTATATCATTCCCGCGACTGTCTATTCGGCGACGCCCGACACGGGGGAAACGGCGGAGCAGGCCCGCGCCGCCGCGGAGGCCCTTCTCGACGCACAGCCCGAGACCATCCCTTCGGACCCCGTCTCTTCCTATGACGAATTCACCAAGGCCGAGATCTATTCCCTTCTCACGGTCACGGAGATGAAAGTCGGCAACAGCTACTCGACGGCCAATGACCGCGTCATGAACGTCTATCACGTCGAAGGCGTGTACAACGTGCTCGGCATGGACCTCATCGCGCTCGGTACGAAGATGTTCGGCATGAGCCCCTTCGGCCTCAGATTTATGCCGATGCTCTTCTCCTTCGGCATCATGGTCCTCGGATTTTTCTTCGTGAGACAGCTCTTCAACAGCGACAGGGCGGGCTTTATGTTCTCTGTCCTGTATGCGCTGTGCGATCTGTCCTTCTCGCTCGGCCATGTCGGAACGCCGCTCACGGCGGGGCTCTTCTTCCTGCTCCTGTCGGCCTTCCTCGTCGACCGTTTCTACCGCAAGGGCCTCAAAAAGGGAGGCCTCGCCGCGCTCCTGTTCGGCGGGCTCTCCGCCGCTGCCGCGATCTGCGTCAACGGCGCGATGCTCATTCCCGTGCTCGCCGTCTGCGGGCTCTATGTCGCGGGCATGATCCGTCAGCAAAAGGTCAACAACATCTATCTCGGCAGAGCCGTCGAGGCGCAGGCCGCAAGCGAGGACCCCGAGGGGAACGGCAAGATCTCCCGCGTCCTCGCCGACAACCGCTACAGGAATCTCGTGGCGGGCACGGCCTTCCCTGCCGCCCTCATTTTGGGGACGATCCTCTTCTCGTTGCTCTTCCTTCTTCCCGTCTATTATCCGCTCATCAAGTTCTATGACGATCCCTCCGCACCGACGATGAACCTGTTCTCCGTCGGCTGGAAGGCCTTCCTCGGCGGATTTGTCGGAAAGAACGTCGTCGGCGGCATGCCGTCGGCTTGGGACCCCTTCTACCGCATCTTTGTCGGGACGGGCGAGGTCCGTGCGCTCACCGCGGCCGTCATCAACCCCATCGCGGCGCTCGTCGGCCTCTTCGGCCTCGGCTATGCTATTTTCAAGGTCGTCACGATCGCAAAGAACTTCTCCGTCGAGGGGAAGGAGCTCCGCCGCATCGCCGTTCCTCTTGCGGGGCTCGTCGTCTCGCTCATCTCGGCCGCGTTCGGCGGCGGCGCGCTCGGTTTTATCTTCCTCGCCTACATCTTCGCGTTCATGCTTGCGGCCTATGCCGCCGAGGACTGCATGAACCTGTACGGCACTGCGGGGAAAGCGGCAAAGATCGTCTCGATCACGGCGCTCGTGCTCCTTGCCGCCGTGTTCATGCTCCTTGCCATCCTCACCTTCTCGGTGCCCGTTTCGGCGGGATTTTTGGGAAATCTTGTTTGATCTCATGTGAGATCTTCAGATAAGGAGAAAAATTATGATCGCAAAAATCGTCTGTTATGCGCTGAGCGGCCTTGAGGGGATCCCCGTCGAGGTCGAGGCGGACGTCAACAAGGGCGTCCCGTCCTATGACATGGTCGGCCTTCCCGACGCCGCCGTCAAGGAAAGCAAGGAGCGGGTACGTTCGGCTCTCAAGAACAGCGGGCTCCTCTTTCCCATGAACCGCATCACCATCAACTTCGCGCCCGCCGACCTCAAGAAAGAGGGCGCCGCGTTCGACCTCGCCATTGCGATCAGTCTGTTGAAGGCGAGCGAACAGCTTCTCGGCGCCGACGTCAAGGACATCGTGTTCCTCGGCGAACTCGCCCTGACGGGGGACATCCGTCCCATCAACGGGCTCCTGCCCATTCTCATCTCGGCGAAGTCGCACGGTTTCACCAAATTCATCATCCCTGCGGAGAACGCGGAGGAGGCGAGGTACCTCGGCGGCGCCGAAGTCTACCCCGCGGCCTCGCTCGGCGACGTCGTCCGCCATCTCGTCGGCATGCAGCCCATTCCGCCCCTCGATATGAAGGAATTCATCCCCGGGCAGCACAAAAAGGGCACGGCCGACCTCAGATATGTCAAGGGCCAGCCCATTGCAAGGCGTGCGCTCGAGATCGCCGTCGCGGGCGGCCACAACATGCTGATGTCGGGCCCTCCCGGGACGGGCAAGACCATGCTCGCAAGGTGCCTGCCCACCGTCATGCCCGACCTCTCCTTCGAAGAGGCGCTCGAGATCACCAAGATCCACTCCGTCGCGGGGATCCTCGGCGGGGACGGCATCGTGACCGAGCGGCCCTTCCGTACGCCCCACCACACGGCGACGACCGTCTCCATGTGCGGCGGCGGCAATAAGATCGTTCACCCGGGCGAAATTTCCCTCGCCCACGGCGGCGTGCTCTTCTTGGACGAGCTGCCCGAATACAAGCGCTCGACGCTCGAGGCGCTCCGCCAGCCCCTCGAGGACGGATGTATCACCGTCTCCCGTGCGGGCGGCACCTTTACATACCCCGCGCGGTTCATGCTCTGCGCGAGCATGAATCCCTGCCCCTGCGGCAACTACGGCTCCACGGACAGGACATGCACCTGCACCCCCGCCGAGATCCGCCGCTACAGGAGAAAGATCTCGGGTCCCCTGCTCGACCGTATCGATCTTCAGGTCGAGGTCGATAACATCACCTACGACGACCTCACTTCCGAGGATGTGAGCGAGGATTCCGCCGCTGTCCAGAAGCGCGTCAATGCGGCAAGACGCATCCAGCGCGTCCGCTTCGAGGGCACGGACATCCACACCAATGCGGAGATGGGGGAGAAGGAGATACAGGAATTCTGCGCTCTCACCCGCGAGGGGGACAAGATCCTGCGCGACGCCTTCGACAGGATGAAACTCTCCGCCCGCGCCCGCGCCCGCATCATCAAGGTCGCCCGCACCATCGCCGACCTCGACGCCTGCGAGGACATCTTGCCGAGACATGTATTTGAGGCAGTCTCCTACCGTCTGTACGATAAGATCTGACCATGTATTCTTCCGAAGAGAAAACCGTCATCTATGCCTCGGCCGTCAAGGGCATGAACGGCCGCCATGCGCTTGCCTTCATCCGTGATGGGAGCGGCGTCCGCCGTCTTTCCGAAAAGGAGGAGGCGGAGGCCTCGGCGTGCATCGGTGCGTTCGAAAAGAAGGGCATCTTCCTTCTCACCTTTCTCTCGGAGGACTATCCCGAATCTCTCAAATACATCTCCGACCCGCCCCTCCTTCTGTACGGCGCGGGAAGGAGAGAACTCCTCGGGAAGAGGAAATTCTGCATCGTCGGCTCCCGCATCACGCCCCCTTGGGCGGAGAAGGTGGGGAGAAAGATCGCAGAGGAACTTTCCGAATACTTCGTCATCGTCACGGGGCTCGCCGAAGGGGGAGACGCCGCCGCCATCGCGGGAGCGCTCCCGAAGGGCGACCTCATCAGCGTCCTTCCGTGCGGCATCGACATGTGCTATCCCGCAGCCCACGCCGCCCTCAAGGAAAAAATTCTGAAAAAGGGGCTCGTCCTGAGCGAATATCCGCCCGGTACGGGCACCGCAAAATTCTCCTTCCACCAGAGGAACCGCATTTTGGCGGGGCTGAGCGAGGGCGTCCTCGTGATCTCCGCGGGGGCAAAGAGCGGAACGCTCATCACGGCGGGCCGTGCGCTCGATTACGGCCGCGACGTCTTTGCCTTCCCCTACAACATCGGCATCTCGCAGGGGGAAGGCTGCAACGGCCTCATCAAGGCGGGGGCATATCTCACCCTCTCCTCGGGCGACATCCTCTCCGTCTACGGCATCGAGCCGCAGGAGAAGGAAGAGGTATCTGCAGAAGGGGACGAGGGAAGGATCCTGACATACTTGCGCGAAAACGGAGAGACGCACGTCGCCGCCCTTGCGGAGGCGCTGAACATGCGCATCTTCGAGGCATCTGCGGCCCTCTCGGCGCTCGAGATCAAGGGCCTCGCAACAAAATCAGGCGGAAACAAGTACGCCGCACTCTCATAATAAGGACATTTTATGGATCTGATCATCGTAGAATCGCCGAGCAAGGCAAAGACAATCTCCAAATATCTCAAGGGCAAGTATCGCGTGGACGCCTCGGGCGGCCACATCCGCGACCTGCCGCAAAAGACGCTCGGCGTCTCCGTCGAAAAGAATTTCGAGCCCCGCTATGTGACCTCTCCCGGCAAAGAGGAGACCATCAAGCGGCTCATGGAAGAGGCGAAGAAGGCGGACAGGGTCTATCTCGCGACCGACCCCGACCGCGAAGGAGAGGCCATCTCGTGGCACCTTCAGACCGTTTTGGGCCTTCCCGAAGAGGGGGAGAACCGCATCGAGTTCAACGAGATCTCTCCCCGTGCCGTCGAGCACGCGCTCCAGAACCCCCGCACGATCAACTACAATCTCGTCGACGCCCAACAGGCAAGGCGCGTTTTAGACCGCCTCGTCGGCTACAAGCTCTCCCCCCTTCTCAACAACAAGATCCAGAACGGGCTCTCGGCGGGACGCGTCCAGTCCGTCGCCCTGCGCCTCGTCGTCGAGCGGGAGAGGGAAATTTCGGCCTTCGTTCCCGAGGAATACTGGACGATCTCCTGCGACCTTCAGGATACGGAGAAGAAACACGCCTCCTTCCGCGCCGTCCTCGAGAAATTCAACAATAAGAAACTGAAGATCTCCAATCAGGAGCAGGCGGACAAGGCCCTTGCGGCGCTCAACGCGGGCGAATACAGGGTGGGGAGCGTCAAAAAGACGGTCACCCGCTCGCACGCCCCCGCGCCCTTCACGACATCCACTCTTCAGCAGGACGCCTCCAACAAATTGGGGCTCTCCGCGCCCGAGACCATGCTCATGGCGCAGCACCTCTATGAGGGCATCGACGTCGAAGGGGAAGGGCATATCGCCTTCGTCACCTATATCCGTACCGACTCCACGCGCGTCTCGTCCGAGGCGCAGGCGGCGGCGCGGGAATATATCGCAGAACATTACGGGAAGGAATATCTCCCCGAAAAACCCAACATATATGCGTCTAAAAAGGGCGCACAGGACGCGCACGAGGCCATCCGTCCCATCGACCTTAGCCGCACGCCCGAATCCGTCAAGAAACTTCTCGACAGGAAACACTACAGCGTCTACAAGCTCATCTATGAGCGTTTCATCGCCTCGCAGATGGCCGAGGCCCTCTACGATTCCGTGCAGGCGGACGTCCTCAACGGCAGTTACGGCCTGAAGGCGAGCGGCAAGGCGCTCCGCTTTGCGGGATTCACCGCCGTCTGGACGGAAGTCAAGCCCGAGGGCGGCGAAGAAGAGACGAAGGGGCTCCTTCCCCCGCTGACGGAAGGGGACAGCCTCGACTGTCTCGCCGTCAAGCCCGAGCAGAAGTTCACCAAGCCTCCCATCCGCTATACGGACGCGTCTCTCGTCAAGGCGATGGAAGATAAGGGCATCGGCCGTCCCTCGACGTACGCTTCCATCATTTCCGTGCTCAACAAGCGGAAATATGTCGAAAAAGACGGCAAGTACATGAAGCCAACGGAGATCGCCTATAAGATCACCGACATGCTCATGAAGTACTTCACGGACATCATGGACGTCGGGTTCACGGCGGGCATGGAAGAGCGGCTCGACGAGATCGAGGACGGCGGCAAGGACTGGCGCGCCATCATCGGGGAATTCTATCCCCCCTTTGAAAAACAGCTCCGCCATGCGTCCACCGACGGGGACGAGCTCACGGACATCCTCTGCCCCAAATGCGGGAAACCCATGGTCAGAAAGACGGGCAAATACGGCAAGTATCTCGCCTGCAGCGGCTATCCCGCCTGTTCTAACATCGTCAGCGAATCGGAGGACGAGGTCTCGGACACGCCCTGCCCCAAGTGCGGCGCGATGATGGTGGTCAAGAGCGGCAGATACGGCAAGTTCCTCGCCTGCCCCAACTATCCCGCATGCAAATCGACGATGCCCTACGGCGAAAAGAAGGAAGAGGACGTGCTCGAGGGGGTCTGCCCCGAATGCGGACGGCCGACCAAGAAGCTCCGCTCCCGCACGGGCAAGCCCTACTACGGCTGCAGCGGATATCCGATGTGCAAGTTCATGAGCTGGGATATGCCGACGGGGGAGAAGTGCCCCAAATGCGGCGGTCCTATCGTGAGATCGGCCCGCGGCGTCATCAAGTGTGCGGACAGGGCATGCGGCTATAAAAAGCCGTCGGAGAACGAAGATAAATGATAAAGATCGTAGGTGCGGGGCTCGCCGGCTGCGAGGCGGCGCACTTTCTCTTGACGAAGGGGGCCGAAGTCGAACTGATCGACATGAAGCCCCTCAAATTTTCTCCCGCCCACAGGAGCGGGGACCTGTGCGAGCTCGTCTGCTCCAATTCCCTGAAGAGCAACGACGTTTTCGGCAACGCGTGCGGCCTTCTCAAAGAGGAGATGCGCCGCTTGGGCTCCGTCACGCTCGCGGCGGCGGCCGAGGCGGAAGTCCCCGCAGGCGGGGCGCTCGCCGTGGATCGGGAGAAGTTTTCATCCATCGTCACAAAGCGGCTGCTCTCCTTCAAAAACTTGCACTTATGTCACGAAATCGTGACGTCTCTGCCCATGCAGGGCATCGTCGCGACGGGCCCGCTCACCGACGACGGACTGGCGGCGGCCATCCGTGAGACGTACGGGGGAGGCCTACATTTCTATGACGCGTCCGCGCCCATCGTGGCGGCGGAGAGTATCGACCTTCACAAGACCTTCACGCAGGACCGCTACGGCGTCGGCACGGGCGACTATCTCAATTGCCCGATGACCAAGGAGGAGTATGAGAGTTTTGTCTTTGAACTCGTCCATGCCGCGCGGGCCGAACTTCACGACTTCGAGAAGGGGGAGATCTTCGAGGGGTGCATGCCCGTCGAGGTCATGGCCGCAAGGGGGAAAGACACCCTGCGGTTCGGCACCTTCAAACCCGTCGGCCTCACCCTTGCGGACGGCACGCGCCCCTACGCCGTGCTGCAGCTGAGGAAGGAGAACGCCGAGGGGACAAGCTATAATCTCGTCGGGTGTCAGACCAATCTCAAATTCGGCGAGCAGAAACGCGTGTTCTCCCTCATTCCCGCCCTCAAAAATGCCGAATTTCTGCGCTACGGCGTCATGCACAGGAACACCTATCTGCAGTCGCCCGAGATCCTGAACGCCGACTTTTCGGCAAAGAACGACCCCATGCTCTTCTTTGCGGGACAGATGACGGGCGTCGAGGGGTATGTCGAGAGCGCGGCATCGGGCCTCATGGCGGGCATCCACATGTGGCGGAAACTGTGCGGCGGGGAGCCCGTCGTTCCCTCCGCGCGGACGGTCATCGGCGCCCTCTCCCGCTATATCGCAACGCCCAACCGCGACTTTCAGCCCATGAACGCCAACTACGGCGTCTTGGAAGGGTGCGGAACTGTCCGCGACAAGAAGGAGAAACGCCGTCTCCTCGCCGAGCGCTCTCTTGCCGAGATCGACGCCTACGCGGCTTCCCTCCGCTCATTCTGAGGGAGCATAGCGACCGAAGGATCCCAACAAACGCAGTCTCCCCTGTTTTGAAATCCTTCAAACAGGGTAAAAGTAAGTAAATTCCCTTTTTTAAGGAGATATTATGGAATTTCACGGAACGACTATCTGCGCCGTCAAGAAGAACGGCGTAACTGCGATCGCCGGGGACGGACAGGTCACCATGGGCGAGAGCGTGGTATTCAAGACCTCTGCCGTCAAGGTGCGCCGCATCTACGGCGGAAAGGTCATCTTGGGCTTTGCGGGCAGCGTCACGGACGCGTTCGCCCTCTCCGAACGTTTTGAAGGCATGCTCAACAAGTTTGCGGGAAATCTCATGCGCTCGGCTGTGGAGCTCGCAGACCTGTGGAGAAACGACAAGTTCGGCAGGAAACTCGACGCGATGATGATCACGGCGGACAAGGACACCCTTCTCATCCTCTCGGGCACGGGGGAAGTCATCGAGCCCGACGAGGGCATCTGCGCCATCGGGAGCGGCGGGAATTACGCCTTGGCGGCCGCCCGCGCCCTCGCCCAGAACACCGACTTCTCTGCCGAGGACATTGCGAAAAAGTCCCTCAAGATCGCCTCGGAGATCTGCGTCTATACCAACGACCACATCATCTGCGAAACGGTTTGAGCGTGAATTTGCGTCGCAATGCTTTGTCGCCCTTACGCGCTCCTCGCCTTGCTCGCAACTTCGCACTCAAACACCGATTTATATTGAGGCGTGAACGTGAATTTGCGTCGCAATGCTTTGCCGCCCTTACGCGCTCCTCGGTCACGGTAGAAAAGTGAACCCCCTCCCCTCCCCCTCCCCCTTACAAAGGGGGAGGGCGGAAAAAGATGTTTCCCCTCGCAAGGGGGGAGGGCGGAGAAAGAGGTTCCCCCCGCAAGGGGACGAGTCTCTTGGCGCCCCTCGCAAGGAAGAGTTCTTCCGACGCCTCCCCCCTCGCTGAGGGGGGAGGGTAGGGTGGGGGGTGAAAGGAATTACACTATGTCGCAAAAGATCCATAATCCATCGCTTGTTGCAAACGCAAGGGCATTGCGGACTTACCAAACTGATGAGGAACGGCACTTGTGGTATGAGTTTCTTTGCCGACTGCCCATACGTTTCAAGCGGCAAAAAATCATAGGGAACTATATTGTAGATTTTTGTTGTTCCTATAAGAAACTTGTCATCGAGCTCGACGGGGCGCAGCACTACGGAGATGAGGGGGCAGCGCACGACAGAGAACGCGACGCTTATCTCACCTCGTTGGGATATACCGTGTTGCGGTATTCCGATAAAGAGGTCAATGCGAATTTCAAAGGCGTTTGCGAGGACATTTGGAATCATTTGTTTTCCGAAGAAGAGGAGTGAACCCCCTCCCCTACCCCTCCCCCTTACAAAGGGGGAGGGCGGACAGCAGATACATCCCCCTG
>CANREC010000034.1 GCA_947629535.1 uncultured Clostridia bacterium
AAAAGCTCAAATATCCCTGTGCGGTCGAAGTCTATTCCGATTCCGCCTATACGGTCAATGCCTTCCTAGAAGGGTGGGTGTATGCGTGGGAGAAGAGCGGGTGGAAAAAGGCCGACAAAAAACCCGTGCTCAATGAGGATCTCTGGCGCGAACTTCTCGCTCTGACCCGTGTACATAAGGTCACCTTTTACAAGGTAAAGGGGCATGCCGACAACGATCTCAACAACCGCTGCGATGAATTGGCCCGTACCGCCATTACGGAATTGCGGGAAAAACTTATAAAAGACGGCTCCGATTGATATACTAATTATTATGGGAAAAGCGAATGGGGCGGCCCACGCCGCATACAAAGTGTGTCATGTGCTCTTGATCGTGCTCGGCGCGTTCCTTTTTGAGCTCTTTCTCGTGCTTTCGCTCCGCTTTTTCGGCTGGTCTCCCGCGCTCCGCTGGACTGTTCTCTCCCTTGCCACGGCCGCTTGTCTCGCCGTTCTCGCCGTCGATCTGGTCTTTTATTTTTTGGGAAAACAGGTCGTCTACAAGTGCTGCATCATCGCCTTTATTCTCTTCGATTTTCTGCTCATCGGCCTCTATATCCTGCTTGAAACGGGCTTTTTGGACGTCATCAGGGACGAAGGGAGTTTCCGCGATTACATCCGCCGCGCGGGCGGCTGGATGACGGCCCTCTTTATCTCCCTGCAATTTCTGCAAGTCGTGATCCTTCCCATTCCGAGCACCGTCACGGTCGTCGCGGGCGCTGCGCTCTTTCAGCCCTTTTGGGGGAGCGTCTACAGCCTGATCGGCATCGTCCTCGGGTCGCTTGCGGCCTTCCTCATCGGCAGATATGCGGGCATCCGCGTGGTGTCTTGGCTCGTGGGGAAGGAAACGCTCGAAAAATGGCTCAAGAAGATCAAGGGGAAGGACAAACTTTTGCTCACGGCGATGTTTCTTCTCCCCGTATTCCCCGATGACATTCTCTGCTTTGTGGCGGGTTTTTCCTCGATGTCGATCTGGTATTTCCTCGTCGTCATCCTCATCTCAAGGGTCCTTGCCATTTTCGCGACGAGCTATTCCGTCACATTGATCCCCTTCAACACATGGTGGGGGATCCTCATCTGGGCGGTCCTTATCGCCCTCGTCGTCGTCCTGTTCGTGTTCCTCTACAAAAAGTCGGACGCCATTTTGGGTTGGTTCGAGAAGAAGTTCCATCGTGAGACGCGGGTCGAAGAGCCGAAAAGAAAAGGGGACATTGTCATCGAAGTGGTCGGCCCGGACGGCACGATCGTCTCGAAAGGGGTGAAAAAAGAGGACCGAGCGAAGGAAGATACAGCCGAAGGCCGCTGAACAGGGCGGTCTTTTTTGCTGTCAAAATTTTCCCGAAAACTTATACGCGGCGCTTGCTTTTTTTGTGCGCTTTGTGTATAATGATATTTGGTTGAAATTGGTATTTTTCATATCAAGGGGACTTACATGGATAAAATTTCTTTACTGCAAAAAAGAAAGGAGGCCGTTCTTGCCGCGGGGAAGGAGATCCGCGCGCAGATCTCGGCTCTTGCAGACGACGAAAGTTTTGTGGAACTTTCGGCTTTCAGCTATTCCAAGACATTTGACGGCGGGGATGCCCTCGGTGAAGGGGTGGTGACGGGCTTTGCCACCATCGGCGGGTATCCCTTTTATATTGTCGCGCTGAACTATGCCGTCGCGTACGGCGGCCTCTCCAAAGGAAATTGCAATAAGATCGCAAAGACCTTGAGCGCGGCAGAAAAGAACGAGACGCCCGTTGTGTACCTTCTTCACTCCCACGGCGTCCGCGTCGGGGAAGGGGTGGACGTCCTCGAAGGCATTTCGGGCCTTCTACTCAAGGCGACGCAGCTCAAGGGAACAGTCCTTCAGTTTGCCGTCCTGCTCGGCGAAGTCTATGGCTCGGCCGCCGCACTCGCCTCCCTCTGTGACTGTGTGCTGTTTTTTAAGGAGAGCGCCTTGAGCCTTGCCTCGCCGCTCGTTCTTTCCGCCAAAGAAAAGAAAAATCTCAAGCCGAGCGAAGTCGGCGGGTATGACGCCTTGAAAAATGCCGTTCTTCCCGCGATCAAAGTCTCGGGGATGAAAGAGGCAGCGTCAAAGATATTGAAGTTCTGTGACTATGTGAATCTTCCTGTCATGGACGCCGAGCTCAACGAACCGCTCCCCGCCCTCAACGAAAGTCAGGACGCGGCGGCGCTCATCGGTTTATTTGAGGATCCTTTGGAGCTCGGCGGAAACAGCTGCCCCGAAGTTAAGACGATCCTCGGACGCATCGGCGGAATTTCTGTCGCGGCCGTGCTCTTCGACAATGTCCGCCTGAACGCACAGAATGTACGCAAGATCAAGAACTTTGCTGAGTTCGCATGCTGTTTCGGTATTCCCTTTGTGACCTTCGTGGATTGTCTCGGCGTGGAGCAGACGCTTTCCGTGAGCGACAGCGGCGTTCTCAAGGAGATCGGCGAATATCTTTCCATGCTCGACGCGATCGATACGGCGAAGATCTCCGTCGTCACGGGAAAGGCGGTCGGGCTCGGATACAGCCTGTTTGCGGCAAGATCCGTCGGGTTTGACTACACATACGCACTGGCAACGGCGCAGATCTCTCTTTTCGAGAGCGCAGAGGGGGCGCAGATCGAGCTTGGGGACTTGGGCTCGGACGCTCTGTCCCGCTATGCGGACGAGATCGCCGATCCCGTTCATGCCGCGGAAGGGGGATATCTCGACAACATCATCGAACCGCAGTTTTTGAAACAATATCTCATCGCGTCGCTCGAGACGCTGATAAAGTGAGGGGAACATGGAAAATCTCTTGGAGCCATGGTTCAAAATGAATGTCGGCGAAGGGGCCTTCTATGCCGTTTTCGGATTGGTCTTTGTCGTCGGGGGGATCGCTCTCCTCGTTCTCACGCTGATGCTCATCGGCTTTATCATGAAAAAGGTGAGCGCAAAGCAGGAAAAAAAGACGGAGACCTCTGCCGTTGTCCTTCCGCCCGTTTCCGCGCAAGAGGTCCCTCAGGACGACCTCTCTCCCGAGATCGTCGCCGTCATCACAGCGGCGCTCATGAGTTATTACAGGAAAGAAAATGCAAAGTGCGACTTTGTCGTAAGGCGTATCAAGCGTATATAAAGGAGTTATGGTCATGCGTAATTTTTTGATCACCGTCAACGGAAAACAGTATGAAGTAGGGGTCGAGGAACTCGGAGAGAGCGCCTCGTCGCCCAAGGCAGTCCCGATCTCTTCGCCTGTCCCTCAGGCAGCGCCCGCGCCCGCCATCGTCGGGAACGGGACGAAGGTGCTTTCTCCCTTCCCCGGGCTCATCAAAAATCTTCTCGTCAAGAGCGGCGACGCCGTCAAGAAAGATCAACCCATTCTGGTCCTCGAGGCCATGAAGATGGACAACGATATCACGGCGCCCTGCGACGGGACGGTCACGTTCAATGTGCAGAAGGGAGTGAACGTCGAATCGGACGCTCTCCTCGCGGTCATCGGGTAAACGGAGAGGGCCATGCAGAATCTACTTGCACTTGATTTCGGGAAGATCTTTTCCGATCTGTGGAACTCCATGGGGCTCTCGCAGGGGACTTGGCAGAACTATATCATGCTCGCCATCTCCTTTGTGCTCATGTTCCTTGCGATCGTCAAGAAGTTCGAGCCCATGCTCCTTCTTCCGATCGCCTTCGGCATGTTCCTCATCAATATCCCGGGCGCGGAGAAAGTGCTGTGGGGCGTCCACTCGCCCGATCGATCTCTGACCCTCGGCAGCGACGGCGTTATAGAGAATGTAGGGGTTTACGCCAACGGGGCGGGAGACCTCATTTATGTCCGTTTCGACTATATCGCGGATGGGATCGTGACCTATTATCAGAACTTCGAGGCGCTCCAAAACGGCGTCGTTTCCACCATGCCCTATGCCGAATTTAACGCGTTGTTCACGCTGCAGGGCTTTGTTCAAGGGACGGTCAATGGCGGCGTCACGACCTTTTCGGACAGCGCTTTGGTCCTGAGCGAGGCATACGACCTCGTCACAGACCGCGGGCTCCTGTGGTATCTCTACTACGGCGTCGACAAGGTCATCTATCCGCCGCTCATCTTCCTCGGCATCGGCGCCATGACGGACTTCGGCCCGCTCATCGCCAATCCCAAGAGCATGCTCATCGGCGCGGGTGCGCAGCTCGGCATCTTTGTGGCGCTCTTCGGCGCTATCCTGCTCGGATTTTCGGGCGCACAGGCCGCGGCCATCGCCATCATCGGCGGCGCGGACGGCCCGACTGCGCTCTATGTCGCCAACCTTCTCGCCGAAAATCTCGTGCCGACCATAGCCATCGCGGCCTATTCCTATATGGCGCTCATTCCCGTCATCCAGAAACCGCTCATGAAACTTCTGACGACGAAGAAGGAACGCATGATCCGCATGAAACCGCTCCGTCAGGTCAGCAAGGTGGAGAAGATCATGTTCCCGATCGTCGTGACGCTCATCGTCGGGATCCTGCTGCCTACGGCTGTCCCTCTCCTCGGTATGCTCATGCTCGGCAATCTCTTCCGTGAATCGGGCGTCGTCGAACGGCTGTCCTCGCAGGCGCAGAACGGTCTCATGAACACGATCACCATCTTCCTCGGCATTGCCGTCGGCTGCAAGGCGAAAGGGGAGATCTTCCTGACGCCGCAGACGCTCTATATTTTGGTCATCGGCGTCGTCGCATTTGTATGCGGCACGGTGGGCGGCCTCCTGACGGCCAAACTCATGTGCAAACTGACGCACGGACAGATCAATCCGCTCATCGGTTCGGCGGGCGTTTCGGCCGTGCCCATGGCGGCTCGGATCTCCGAGGACGTCGGACGGGAGTACGACCCTTCCAACCATCTCTTGATGCATGCAATGGGGCCGAATGTCGCGGGAGTCATCGGCTCTGCGCTCGCTGCGGGTATTTTGCTCGCCATCCCTTGGTGAAGGAGAAGGAGTTTCATTATGTCTAAAAAAGTTTTGATCATGGATACGATCCTGCGGGACGCGCACCAATCGCACGCCGCAACGAGGATGCGGACGGAACAGATGATCCCCGTGCTCGCACAGCTCGACGAAGTCGGCTACTATTCCCTTGAGGGATGGGGCGGCGCGACCTTCGATACCTGTATGCGCTTTCTGAACGAGGACCCGTGGGAAAGGCTCCGCACCCTGCGCACCTACCTCAAAAAGACGCCCATTCAGATGCTCCTGAGGGGGCAGAACCTGCTCGGGTACAGAAATTATGCCGACGATCTCGTCGATAAACTCGTCGAAAAGTGTTTTGAAAACGGCATCGGCATCATCCGTGTGTTTGACGCGCTCAACGATCCTCGCAATATCGAGGCGTCGATGAAGGCCATCAAGAAGTACGGCGGACAGCTCCGCAAGACGGACCCGACGCGCGGCATCGCCGAGGCGGCGATCTCCTATACGACGAGCCCCGTCCATACGCTTGACTACTTCGTCAAACTTGCCAAGACGTACGAGGACATGGGCGCGGACAATATCTGTATCAAGGATATGGCGAACCTTCTCCTGCCGTTCGACGCGTACAGGCTCGTTTCGGCCCTGAAGAAGGAACTTCGTCCCGAAACGAAACTGCACCTTCACACGCACAACACGACGGGCACGGGCGATATGGTCAACCTCATGGCCATCTTTGCGGGCGTCGATATCGTCGACACGGCGCTTTCGCCTCTCGGGAATGGAACTTCCCAGCCCGCGACGGAACCGCTCGTTGCGACCCTGCGCGGCACGGAATACGACACGGGGATCGACCTTCAGAAATTGATCCCGATCGCGGACCACTTCAGAAATGTGGCCGCCCAACTCGAAAAAGACGGCGCGCTCAATCCGAAGGTCCGTCGGGTCGACATCAACACGCTTATCTACCAAGTTCCCGGCGGTATGCTCTCCAACCTCATGAACCAGCTCAAGAAGGCGGGGAAAGAGGATAAATTGCAGGAAGTGCTCGCTGAAGTGCCCAACGTGAGGCGGGACTGCGGATATCCGCCGCTCGTCACGCCTTCTTCGCAGATTGTCGGCACGCAGGCCGTGATGAACGTCATCACGGGCGAACGGTACAAGATGGTGACCAAGGAGACGAAGGACCTCTTCGCGGGCAAATACGGGCGTTTGCCTATGCCTGTCAACGAGGAAGTCGCCGAAAAAGTCCTAAAGGGGGAAAAGCGCATCACGCACCGTCCCGCAGACGACCTTGCGCCCGAATTCGAGACCCTCAAAGAGGAACTTTTCAGCAAGGGATTCTACGCGCGGCGCGAGGATATTCCCGATGAGGACGTTCTTTCCTACGCGTCCTTCCCCGAAGTCGCCGAAAATTTCTTCAAATGGAGAATGGCGGCGCAGCGGGGGGTCGATATGGACCTTGCGAGGACGGGCGTCTATCCCGTCTGAGCTCGATCGGATCGCGGTTGCGAGGGCGATAGCCCTCGTTTTCCATGGGAGTAATTGATGAAAGTTATTGTCATCGGCGGCGGGGCGAGCGGGCTCATGGCGGCCTATGCCGCCGCAAAGAACAGAAACGACGTGACGCTTGTCGAGAAGAACGAAAAGCTCGGCAAGAAGATCTACATCACAGGAAAGGGCAGGTGCAATGTCACGAATGACTGTGCGCCCGACGAATTTCTTCAATATGTTGTACACGGGGAAAAATTCCTGCGCGGTGCGATCTATAAATTCTCGCCGCAGAAACTCATGGAATTTCTCGAGAGCGAGGGCCTTGCGCTCAAGGTGGAGCGGGGGAACCGTGTGTTTCCCGTCTCCGACCATGCGAGCGACGTCACGAAAACGCTCGAAAAAGCGTGCAGAAGAGAGGGGGTTTCCTTCGAATTTGACACTGAAGTTTTGAAAATCGACACTTTGCATAGTACTATGCGTGGCATAATAACCAATAAGGGAGAAATGCTCTGCGACGCGGCGATCCTTGCAACGGGCGGGCTCTCCTATCCTTCGACGGGTTCTACGGGCGACGGCTACAAAATCGCAAGGGAGCTCGGCCATACGGTCACGCCATGCAGTCCCTCCCTAACGGGGATTACTTTGAAAGGAGATTTTACGCCTGTGCAGGGCGTTTCCGTGAAGAATGCCGTCCTGACGGCGCGGCGGGGCGGCAAAGTCATCTTTTCCGAGCTCGGCGAGTTTATGTTCACCCATTATGGCGTGAGTGGCCCGCTCGTCCTGTCTCTTTCCGCGCTCATCAACCGTTTTCCGCTTGATTCCGTCTCGATTTCCGTGGATCTCAAGCCTGCTTTGGATGAAAAGATGCTTGACGACCGTCTTTTGCGCGATTTTTCTGAGCGGAAGAACGAACAGATGAAGAGCGTCATTCGCGGCCTTCTTCCCGCAAGTTTGGGCCTCTTTGTGCTCGATCGGGCGGGGATCCCTATGACGAAACAGGCAAACGCCGTGACGAGGGAAGAGCGGGCCCGTCTCAACGGCCTTCTGAAGAACTTTCCGCTCATTCCCGTATCCTTGCGCGGGTTCGACGAGGCCGTCGTGACGTCGGGCGGCGTCGATCTTAAGGAAGTCGATCCCGTGACCATGGAGAGCAAGAAGATAAAAGGTCTGTATTTTGCGGGCGAAGTGCTCGATATCGACGCCCTCACGGGCGGATTCAACCTTCAGCTCGCTTTTTCTACGGGCTATGCGGCAGGAAAGTCCGTCGGGACGCATTGAACGATTTGTTTGACATTTTTTTCACAAACGAATATAATTGAGTTACGGAGGAATGTATGGTAGTTATCCGCGGCGCAACGACGATTCCTTGCGACACAAAAGAGGAGATCCGCAAAGCTGTTTCCGAACTTTTGGAGCAGATCGAGAGCAGAAATTCCCTCAAACGGGATGAAGTCGTGAGTTTGGTCTTTTCGAGCACGTCCGACATCCATTCGTTTTACCCCGCAAAAGCTGCGCGTGAGGCGGGTTTTGTGAGCTGTTCGCTCTTTTCGGCACAGGAACCGGACATCGAGGGCGGTTTGCCTCTCTGCATCCGCTGCATGCTCTTTGTGGAGAAGAATCTATCCCCGTCGCACGTCTATCTTCGCGGCGCAAAGATCCTCAGAAAGGACCTCTCGGGCAAATTCAACATCGCCATCGACGGCCCAGCAGGCAGCGGGAAATCCACCGTCGCCAAGGCGCTCGCAAAGGACTATCATATCCTTTATCTCGATACAGGCGCCATGTACCGCGCCTGTGCGCTGAAGGCGCTCGAAGAGGGGATCGATCCGGGCGATGAGGTCGCGGTCCTCGCACTCATGCGCGACGTCAAGCTTGACGTCGTCTATGAAAACGGCGTACAAAAGACCTTGCTCGACGGGCGGGACGTCTCCGAGGAGATCCGCAAAAACGAAGTCTCCATGGCCTCTTCGACGGTCTCCAAGCATGCGAGCGTGAGGATGCACCTCGTCGAAAAGCAGAGGGAGATCGCGGGAAGAATGTCCTGTGTGCTTGACGGAAGGGACATCGGCACATTCGTCCTTCCCGACGCCGACTTCAAATTCTACCTGACTGCCTCGCCCGACGTGAGGGCAAAGCGCAGGTATGATGAGCTGAAAGCGCGCGGCGCCGAGGTCGATTTCGAAAAATTGAAGGAAGAGATCGTCCGCCGCGACGAACAGGACATGAACAGAGAGTTTGCGCCCCTCAAAAGGGCCGAGGACGCCGTTCTCATCGATACGTCCGACATGACGGCAGATGAGGTCGTTGCGGCCATCAAGCGTTCCATGCAGGAGAAAATATGACGGAAGAGATCAAAGAGAACGACACGCCGCAGCAGCCCGTTCTGACAAAAAAAGAGCTCAAAGCACAGAAAAAACAGCAAAAAAAGCGTGAAAAACAGCAAAAACGCTTTGAAAAGAACATGGCGAAACGCAAGCTCCTCTTCCCCGCCAACAGGAAGGGGAAACACGTCATGCACATGATGAACCTGCTGCGGTTCCTCTTCTATCCCGTGCACTTTATCGTCTATCCCTACAGGCTCCACGGACACAAAAAGGTGGGGAAGGGCGCATATATTTATTTCGGAAACCACTATTGTATTTGGGACGTATTCTATCCTGCCCGCACGACGGGGGAGGGGATCCACTATCTCATGAAGGAATCCATCTTCTATGCGCCCGTTCTTGGGAACTGGGCGAGCCATGTCGGCGGCATTCCCGCTATGCGCGACGGCTCAGACGTCAGAACGCTCATGGATTCCATCAAGGTCCTCAAAAACGGCGAAAAGCTCTCCCTGTTCCCCGAGGGAACGCGGAACAAAGTCTCCGACGAGGAGTTTTTGCCCTTCCATGGCGGAGCGGCGCTCCTCGCGATCAAGACAAAGACGCCCATCGTTCCCTTCGTCATCTGCAACCGTCCGCATGTTTTCCGTGTCACGCACGTCATGTTCGGCGAACCCATGGAGCTCTCCGAATACTACGGCAAGCGCATGACTTCCGAGGACTATGCCGAGGCGGATGAAAAGCTCAAAAATCGGCTGTACGAACTGCGGGAAGAATACCGTGCGTCGGCAAAGAAAAAGAAGGGAAAATAATTGCAGGTCATCGTTGCGAAATATCACGGATTCTGCGCGGGCGTGAAACGGGCGGTCGACACTGCCTTTTCCGTCCCGCCCGAGAATACATATGTGCTCGGCGAACTCATCCACAACGCCGAGGTGGTCGCCCGTCTCAAGGCGAGGGGAATAAGGACGGTCTCGGCGCTTTCCGAAGTCCCGGACGGAGCACGCCTTCTCATCCGCTCCCACGGCGTGGGGAAGGATGTTTATCTGCAATGCGCCGCGAGGGGGATCGAAGTCGTCGATTGCACCTGCTCCTTTGTCCGCCGCACGCAGGAGATCGCCGAAAGGGCGGGACGGGAAAAAAAGATCCTCGTCATCGCGGGAGAGCCAGAACATCCCGAGGTCAAG
Organism: uncultured Clostridia bacterium; assembly: GCA_947629535.1. Taxonomy (GTDB): domain Bacteria; phylum Bacillota; class Clostridia; order Christensenellales; family Borkfalkiaceae; genus Gallimonas. The sequence continues at coordinate 9,949 of CANREC010000034.1, forward strand.
GGCATCCTCGGGCACTGCGAAGGAAATGTCTACGTCTTTCCTTCCGAGGACGCGGATTTTTCCTTTTTCCAAGGAAAAAATATCGTTTTGGTGGCCCAAACGACCTTTTCGGAGCAAAGATTTTCAAAAATCGTAAAAAATCTTAAAAATGTATGCCCCAAAACACTTGAGATTTTTCAGACAATTTGTTATACTACTGTCTGTAGGCAAAGAGAGGCGGAAAATCTGTCCGAACTTTGCGATGCCGTACTGGTTGTCGGCGGGGCAAACAGCAGCAATACGGCCAAGCTTTGTGAAATCGCGTCGGCGAAGGGGAAACCTGTCATATGGTTAAACGGAGCGGACGATTTCAAATATGAAAATATCAAATTTTTTAAGAGGGTCGGCATCATAGCGGGAGCGAGCACTCCCGATTGGCAGACTCAGGAGGTTCTCTTCAAGATGTCAGAAAACAACGCGGAAGTACAGGAGACGACGGAAGTCGTCGAGGAAACGACGCCTGTGGCCGAAGAGGTCGCGGCAACGCAGGAAGCAGCGCCCGAAGTCAGCGTGCAGGGACCCGCGCCCGAACAGGCCGCGGAAGTTAGTGCTGAAACGGTCAGCGCTGAACAGGAGCCCGCACCCGAAGCGCCCGCACCCGTGACGCAGAGCAACGTGATGGAAAAAGTCATGGAAGATCTCGGCAAGAACGAGCGCTATAAGAAGGGGCAGATCATCTCTGCGAACATTGTTTCCGCAACGGACGAAGGCATCTACGTCTCTGCGTCCGGCAAGCTTGAAATTCTTCTTGAGAAAGAAGAGCTCGACTGCGAAACATACAGCCGCGAGGCGTATGCCGCACGCGTCGGGGAAGAGATCCAACTGATGGTCATGGAGATCACTCCCAAGGTGAAACTCTCCGAGAAAGCTCTCAGAAAGATCAAAGAGGACGAGGCGCTCGTCAAGGAGATCGAAGGGGGCAAGGAGTTCTCCGTCGTCTGCACAGGGTTCAACAAGGGCGGTCTTACGGCCGAACTCGGGACATATCCCGTGTTCATTCCCGCAAGCGAGATCCGCTCCGGCTATGTGAAAGAACTTGAAAAATACAAGGGCAAAACGCTGAGGCTCAAGCTCCTCGAGATCAGAAAGGAACGCAGGAAGGAGATCATCGCATCCCAGCGCGTCATCCTCGAGGCCGAGAAGGCTGAGCGCGAGGCCGCAAAGGCCCAGAAAGAGGCCGAATTCTTCGACACGATCAACGCAGGGGACATCGTTGAGGGCAAAGTGGAGCGCGTCACAACATTCGGTGCGTTCGTCTCCGTCAACGGGTTCGATTGCCTTGCGCACATCTCCGATCTCTCGTGGACGGGCGTCAAGGACGTGACCGAAGTGCTCACGATCGGCCAAAAATATCAGTTCAAAGTTCTCAAGGTGGACCGCGAGAATAAGAAGGTCTCCATCGGCTACAAACAGCTCCAGCCTCAGCCTTGGGATCTCGCGGCAGAGAAGTATGCCGAGGGCGACATCGTCCACGGCAAGGTCGTCCGCATCGTTCCCTTCGGCGCCTTTGTCGAGATCGAAAAGGGCATCGACGGCCTCGTCCATCTCTCCCAGATCTCCCATGAATGGCTTGAGAATCCCACATCCGTCCTCTCTATCGGCGAGGAAGTCGATGCGAAGATCATCAAGTTCGTTCCCGAAGATAAGAAGATCAACCTTTCCATCAAGGCTCTTCTGCCCCGTCCCGAATATGAGCCCCGCCATGAGCGCGAAGAGAACGCGAACAACGCGCAGGGAGGACGCCGTTCCCGCAAGAACAACAAGCGCGGCGGCAACAACAGCGAGTATGAGGAAGGCGACGAATACAGAGAGTGGACGGAAGGCGGCTACGGCGGCGCGTCCATCGCGGACCTGCTCGGCGGCAGCGACGACGAAAACAAGTAACTTTATCTGAGTTTTACGAAAAATCCGCTTAACGGCGGATTTTTTTCTTTCCTTTGTTTCACTTCTATTTTGCTCGTACAGACATTGGGACAATTATCTTGACAGAACGCCGTGTTTCTGCTATAATGAATGTGAAGAGATATCGTGCGTGGCATGCGCCTTTCGGCGGCGGTTGTCGGCTCGGCAATATCTATCGGAGCATTCGTCAGGTCATCCATAAAAAATAACGGGATCCATATGGGGGGAATATTATGATCGTAAAACTCGACTTCAGCGGCAATCTGATCAACCTTGGCATAACGTGCGGGAATCTCTATCTTCCCCTTTCCGACATGGACGGGAACTCCATTTTCTACAGCGGAAACTTTCACTATCTTATCGATATCGGAAGAAACCTCTATGTCGACGAAGAACTCAATCTCTATTTGCGTTTTTCGGGTGAAATTTCTTATTACGGTGGAACGGTCACGCGCATCGGTGGCACCGAACTTTCCTACTACGGCGGAAGGATCACGCGCATCGGCGGCACAGAGATCTCTTACTATGGCGCAAAGGTGACCCGCATCGGCGGGGTCGAGATCTCCTACTACGGAGAAACGATCACGCGCATCGGCGGGATCGAACTTTCCTACTACGGTGGAACGATCACGCGCATCGGCGGCACCGATCTTTCCTATTACGGCGGAAGGATCACGCGCATCGGCGGCACAGAGATCTCTTACTATGACGGAAAGGTGACCCGCGTCGGCGGCACCGAAATTTCTTACTATGACGGAAAGGTGACCCGCGTCGGCGGAATGGAAGTTTCTTATTATGATAGAAGGGTCACGCGCATCGGCGGCGAGGCGATCTCATACTACAATGGAAGGATCACACGCATCGGCTGACGAGCGTGATATTTTGCTGTCTGAAAAGACCGAAAGGGGCGCGTGCCCCTTTTTTCTTTTGAGACCATCCCTTCGGGGGCGGATTTTTTCAAAAAAATTGTCTGCAGAGTTTCACCGCTGTCTTTTTCGTTTATATAATATAGGAAAAGAAAACGTAGAAGAAAAGGAGCAAAGCACATGGAAAAACAGGGTAAGATCCGCATTTCAAGCGAAAATATGATGCCGATCATCAAAAAATGGCTGTATTCGGAGAAGGACATCTTCCTTCGCGAGATCGTGGCGAACGCATCCGACGCCATCACGAAACATAAAAAGCTCGCCGACCTCGGCGATACGACTGCCGAGGAGAAATACAGGATCACTGTCACTGCCGACGAGAAGGCGGGAACACTCACCGTCGAGGACAACGGCATCGGCATGACCGAGGAAGAGGTCGAGAAGTACATCACGCAGATCGCCTTTTCGGGCGCCGCCGATTTTGTGGAAAAGTACGAAAAAGCAGGGGGAGACGGCATCATAGGCCACTTCGGTCTCGGTTTTTACTCGGCCTACATGGTCTCCGAGAATGTGGAGATCTACACAAAGTCGTATAAAGAGGGGGCGGAGGGCGTGCACTGGGCGTCCGACGGAAACAGCACCTACACGATCGGTCCCTGCGAAAAGGAGGGCCGCGGCACTAAGGTCGTCATGCACATCGCAAAGGAGGAGACCGAGTTTTTGCATGAGAGCGAGCTCCGCCGCCTTCTCAATAAGTACTGCTCATTTATGCCCTACGAGATCTATTTGGACCCGAAGGGAGACGACGATAAGCCCATCAACACCACAGAGCCGCTCTATCTGAAACAGCCAAAGGAATGCACCGAGGAGGAATACAAGACATTCTACCGTGACACCTTCAGCGACTTCAACGAGCCGCTCTTCTGGATCCATTTGAACATGGATTATCCCTTCCGCGTCAAGGGCATTTTATACTTCCCGAAAGTCAAAAAGCAGGTCGAGCTCGAGCGCGGACAGGTCAAACTCTACTGCAACCAGGTCTATATCGCCGACAACATCAAAGAGGTCATTCCCGAATTCCTCATGCTGCTGAACGGCGTGATCGACTGCCCCGACATTCCGCTGAACGTCTCACGTTCCTTCCTGCAAAATGACAGGCAGGTGCAGAAGATTGCGGCGCACATCACCAAAAAGGTCGCCGACAAGCTGACCGAGCTCTACCGTAACGACAGGGAGAAATACGAAAACGTCTGGCCGGATATCTCCACGTTCGTCAAATTCGGCTGCATCAAGGACGAGGAGTTCTATCAGAAGGTCAAGGACATCATCATCTATAAGAATATCTCGGATGAATACCGTTCCCTCGAAAGCTATTTCGGCGAAGAAGTGAGCGACGAGGATGCCAAGGCGGGAAAGGAACCGCAGGCGGCGTACTATGTCTCCGACATGAACAAGCAGGCGCAGTACATCAAGATGTTCAAGGATGCGGGCCTCGACGCGATCGTCTGCGATACCTATATCGATCCCCATTTCATCAGTTACATCGAATACAAGAATCCAAAGCGCGTGAGATTCCTGCGCATCGACGCCGACGTCGCAGGCGCGCTTAAGGATGCGGACGGGAGAGAGGACCAAGAGCTCATCGATCTCTTCTCCAAGGTCTTGGAAGGGAAAAACGTCAAAGTAAAGACGGAGAAACTTAAGAATACTGCCGTTCCCGCCATCGTCAACGCCTCCGAGTTCATGCGCAGGATGAACGAGATGAACAGATTCTATCAGATGGGCGCATCCCCCGAGGATCTCACCCTCGTCGTCAATGCGGCTTGCCCTGCGGTCCAAGCGCTCAAAGAGGCAAACGAGACACTGAAGAGTGCAGGCGCGATGCAGATCTATTACCTTGCTCTCATGAACTTCCGCCAGCTCACGGCAGAGGAGACGACGGACTTTGTTACGGGCTATACGGAGATGTTGCTCCGCTCCATAAAAGAGGGGAAATAATTTTCCGATTACATATTGACAATGCCTCCCCCAAATGCTATAATTAAGGACGGTACGGCGATTTCGAGACTTATTTTCAACCGTGCAAATAGGAGGTTACAAAGTGAACGGAACTGTCAAATGGTTCAACGATGGCAAGGGATTCGGCTTTATTGCCAATGACGAAGGGGGAGACGATATTTTCGTGCATTATTCCGCCATCCAAATGGAAGGATTCCACACGCTGAAAGAGGGGCAGAAGGTTACGTTTGATACGGCGCCCGACCCCAAGAACAGCGAAAAGCTTCGTGCGATCAATGTGGTCCCTCTGTCTTGATTCTTCAGAAAAATGAAAAATGGCTCTTCGGAGCCGTTTTTTTATTGTCTGCGATATAGTCCGAT
>CANREC010000035.1 GCA_947629535.1 uncultured Clostridia bacterium
ATTACGAAAGATACAGATTTTACCGTTTACAGGGGAATTTCGGAAGTCAGAAAACCTATTTGAAGGGAAGAATCTATTTGGTAAGGATGAGGTCGGCGGTCCGAGTCCGCTCATCAGCTCCAAAGAAAAAAGAGGCTTTTGCCTCTTTTTTCTTTGGAAATGAATCAATGGGCTCGGACCGCCGACCAACAAGGCTCCCGCAAAAAGACATAGTATTTTTGCGGGAAGAGGAGGCGCGGACGTCAAAGCAAAGCGTTTGCTGCAGGCGAACGCTTGCGAAATTCGTCCCGCGCCGACGAGGTCCGAGTCCGCTCATCAGCTCCATAAGAAGAAAGAGGCTTTTGCCTCTTTTTTTTAGGAATGAATCAATGGGCTCGGACCGCCGACCAACAGGGCTCCCGCAAAAAGGCATAGTATTTTTGCGGGAAGAGAAAGTATGAAAATGATACAAAGTATCGGTTTCATGCTTCTTTTTTAGTGTAAAATTTGTACTATCCCATTTATGGGATAACATTTCGATTATGCTTTAGGTGACCAGGGAAGCCAATGCGGTTTCTTAATGTGGTTAAAGGGAAAACAAGATGAAACGATTTCTTGGGAAAATCGACGGTCATTACAAAGAACAGATCGAACGCGATGAAACATACAAAAACCAAGTGAGAACGGATATACGAGGAAAGAACGATCGCACACTTGCGATCGTTTTCGGAACACTTGCGTATCGAAGGATCGCAAAGCGTAAATGAGGTACATGATGAATTCTGTGAATGAGACTTGCAGATCATGTCGCATCGTGTTATAATGAAACTATGGAAGGTTTGGAATCCAAAAAACTCGCTCTTCTGCGCATTCTGCAAATTCTCTTCGATCATAGCGACAGCGAGCATATGCTTGTCTATGACGATATTCTTTCTCTTTTACGAAAAGAATACGATATCGCCATCGAACGCAAAGCGGTCGGACGGAACATCTCACTTCTGAAAGAGGCGGGATTCGATATTGTGACGACGCAGCGCGGCACCTATCTCGCCGAGCGCACCTTCGACGATTCGGAGCTCCGCCTTCTCATCGACAGCGTCCTTTCAAGTTCGCATATTTCGCCTTCACAGTCTAAATCGCTCATCGGAAAACTTTGCAGGCTCTCCAATAAGTACTTTCGCCGCCATGTCAAGAATATCTATTCCGTCCATGTGTGGAATAAGACGGAAAATCAAGCCGTGTTCTACAATATCGAGACCATCGATGAGGCGATCGAAAAGGGCTGTAAAGTAAAGTTTTTTTATAACAAGTACGGTGCGGATAAGAAACTCCACCGCTCGGCACGGCATGTTACAAGCCCCTATCAGATGATTTTGCACAACCAACGGTATTTTCTCATGGCGTTTGAGGAGAAATGGCAGCATGTCCGCTATTTCCGCCTCGATCGCATCACCAACATCGAGGAAATGGACGAGCCCTTAACGCCTATCCGCTCTTTGAATGGCTTTGAAAACGGCATCGATTACAGGCGGTTTTCGTCGTCCATGCCCTATATGTTCTCGGACGAACCAAAGCCTGTGGAATTTCTTGTGGACGGTTGGGCGATCGATCAGGTCGTCGATTGGTTCGGAAAAGAGTTCATCATTGAAGAACGCGGGGACAAATTTTTTGTGCGTGTATCGGCGAGCCTCGACGCCATGGAATATTGGGCGATGCAGTATGCGAACGTCGTCGAAGTTCTTTCTCCCTCTGAACTGCGGGAGCGCATCGGAAATAGCCTCGTCACCGCAGCGGAAAAATACCAAAAATAGCAATTTTACAAGCGAGGATAATCATGAAAAGTTTTGATCAGGCGAGAGAACAACTTGATGAAATAGCAATCGATTTTTTGAGGAACAGCCTGTTTGCCGAATGCCCCAACGAGTGTCCCTGTTATGTTCATTTCGGGATATCGGCTTATGATAAGAAATGTTGGCCGAAGGAATATCAAAGGGATGTATCATGCTTTAAGGCGCTGTTTCATGCAGGCAAAGATCGCTACCGTCTCGCGCTCTGGAATATGATCGTGAACTATTATCCACACAAACCAAAATTCTACAAAGGTGATTTTTCCAAGGAAGAATATGCTTTCATCAAAGCAGCTTTGAAGGCGGTCGGAGAGCCAAGCGAGGCAAATGTCAACCCGCCGATCAAAACGGAACGCCTCATTTTACGGGCGATCGAAGGGAAAGACCATAAAATCCTTGCTGACCATTTCGAGGAAGAGAACGATTTCACCTTTTTCACGGGACTTAAACCTACAAAAAATAATATACGGGAATTTACTTTATCTTTAAGGCGTTACACCTATTTTGCAATAGAGAAAAAGTCCGACCGAAAATTGCTCGGCTACATCGGGCTCAGCATCAAAAAGGAGACTTCGACGGGGCTGATCGAATATTATATTTTCAAAGAAGAGAGAAGAAAAGGATACTGCAGGGAAGCCGTCGAAACGCTCACCCAAATCACCTTGCGCGGGAAACTTTACGAGCCCGTGGAAACGGTGCAGCGCGGCGTTTACCGAAGGAAAGCCCTTCGCTTGAATGCGATCCGCGCCCGTATTTCGTCGCTCAATACGGCTTCTCAAAATACAGTGGCAAGTTGTGGGTTCGTACACGAGGCGACCATTCATCAGACAATGCATAAGGGCACAGCGGGTTGGACGGACGAGGAAATTTATTATTTGACAAGCTCAATGATAAGTGATAACTAAACAGAGGCGAAATTCATGAACCAAAATGAAAGAAGAAACCTATTTACATACGCCACGAAGGAGCTGTCTCAAGACGCCTTCCTCCTGTGGCTGTTCAACAATTACGATGACGAAGAGGTCTCCCCCACCTCCTATGCACTTTTGCGGAAATTTTGCGGACTTGCACCGGATGAGAAGATCCTCTCTCTGGAGACAAAGGCACAGTGGCACAAGATCGACGTCTCCGTTTGGTTTTCAACAGACAGCGGTAAGAAGTATGCTCTCTTTGTCGAGGACAAGACAGATTCGGCAGAGCATAATCAGTTGGAAGAGTACAACGGGCATATCGATTCGTCGAAGAAGATAAGAGAGCATAACGTCTGTAAAATCTATTATAAGCCCGGGAAACTGTATCAAGATGAAATGAAGAGGGTCGAGGATGCAGGGTGGAAGTATTTCGAGTTCGGCGAGATCTGCAATTTGTTAAAGCCGTTTGCGGGTTCATCCGATCCCATCGTGCGTATGTATATCGAACACATCCTCGCAAGGGAAGAGGCACTTTCTGCGACGGAAAAACCCAAAAATAACGATACGCCGCTCGACCTTCTCGCATGGCTCTCCTTCTTTGAAAAAACTGCGATCCCTCGCATGGAAAAAGAATTCGAGGGGGAAAATGTGCAGTTCAAAACATGGCGGGCAAGGCACTATCCCTATATCGTTTTGGCAGCATTCTACAAAGGAGACGAGTGCATTCCCTATCTCGAAATTCGAAGCCGCAATTGCATTGACGGGAAGTTTACGGCGTACATCCTCTGCTATGGAATGGATATAACGTACGCTCTGAAAGGGCATCAGGAGAAACTCATCAAACGCATCGAGAAAAGCGAGCTGTTCAAATGTGGGAAATTGTGTTATAGCAAGAAGGGAAAGCCGATTTTCCCCAAGCAGATCGGCTATACAAAAGAGGAACTTCTTCAAGCAGAGGATACGGACGAGTTCATTGAGGCGGTCAAAAAATCTGTTCGGGAATTTCTCGACCTTATGCGGGATTGGGATTGAACAGTCGTGGCGAATTTTAACGGTAATATAGCAAAGTGAACGGCGATAATACCATGTGAACAAACTGCAGAATTTGTATCAAGATCTGTCATCTTCTTTCTGTAAAATGGAATGCAAACGCATTCCCTTTTTTTGCATCAAAAAACTCCGTTTCGAAAGAAACGGAGTTTTTTATTTGTCTTGCGCGGGGCTCTGCGGCTGAGAATTTCATGCTCTTGCAAATCTCTCCCCGCAGAGCGCCTTAAGTTGTAATGTTACTTCGTCTCAGCCTTGGCCTCAGCCTTCTTTTCACTCTTCTTCGGTTTCGCGAGGAAGAAGATCAATACGCCGAGCCCTACAGCGAACACGCCGAGGAGGATGCAGATCACGACCGCATTGACGGGAGCGAACGCTGCAAGCAACCCGATGGGAAGTACGGACGCCGCCTTCGTTTCCTTCTTCTTGCCGCCCTTCTTGAGGAGCACCACGAGGAGAGCCACAAGCTCGACCCCGAGGAGCGCCGTAAGGGTGATGACGAGCCACCACAGGTTCGTAGCACTGTCGGCAAGGACAGTGAATTCGGAGAAGTGCTCCGTCGTGAATACGAGATACTTGCCGTCCTCGATCTTCGTCTCGTACACTTCGACGCCGTTGCTGCCTTCATAAACGACCTGCAGGCCTTCCAAGTCTCTCATCGATTCGGGAAGAAGGACTTTGACCGTGTACAGACCGTTGAATGCCGTAACTTTCACGCTCTTCTTGAGAAGGTTGATGTCGAACGTGGAGACGACATCTTTGCCGGAGACCATATCCTTGAGGTCCTCCGTCTTGAGGGACGAACCCTTCGCGGCGACAAGCTTGCCGTTCTTGCGGGCGTCGTCGATGGTATCCATCGTCTTGCCGTCCTTCATCTCGATGGAGAGTTCAAGTCCGCCTTCCATCGTGGTGTCATTGGTAACGATACCCCAAAGCTTGTTATCGTCGAAGTTGTCGGGATAATCCGCCGCGTCGCCGTTTGCCTTGAGCTCGCCGCTCGTGACTGCCACGACGGGGACTTCATCGAACCCTGCAAGCGTCATCTCATAGAGTGCCTTCAGATCGGCTTCGGCATTCGCGCCTGCGGGGATCTCTTTGGCCTCTGCGCAGAAGTCGCTGAAGAGTTTCTTGAGCTGATCTTTCTGCTCTGCATTGTAGTTGCCGCTTGCGAGATGATCGTTGAGGATCGCCTCTGCCGCATTGCTGTTCGTCTGAACGCTCTGTGCGAGAGTGACTTCCGCCTTCGCCGCGTTGAGCGCATTTGCGAGAGCCTGCGTCTGCGCGTTCTTGTAGCTGTCGCGTTCGCCGTCCTTCAACTGGGCTGCATACCTAACTGCGTCGAGTTTGCCGAGCTGCTCTTCAAGCACTTCGCGGACATACGCGCCGCTGTTGCTTGCCGCGAGCTCTTCGAGTTCGCTGATCGCATCGTCCTTCTTGGATTCGAAGTCGGCCTTGTTGAGCCTATCCTCGATCTCCTTCTCGAAGGAGGTGTATTCGGAGCTTTCGTTGAGGTAAGCCTTGGTCGCTGCGTCGAGACTGTTGAACTGATCCTTCGCGTTCTGCAAGCTTTCCTTGCCTGCTGCGCCGAGGTTGTTGAAAGGATCATTCAATCCCTTGTACTGCTCGGCCCAACGTTCGCCCTTGACAGCGGTCTTGGCCTCTTCGATGAGCGCCTGCACTGCCGCGTCGTCCTTCGCTGCGTCGAACTTCGCATTGAATCCGTTCGGGCCTTCGAGCACGCTCTTGACTGCATCGCTGTCGTTCTTCGTGAAGTCCTCGATGACGTCTTTCGCGTATTCTTTCTCTGCCGTGAGGATCGCGTCAGCGGTGGCCTTCTTCGTTTCGGCCTCGCTCGTCGTTCCGTTGAGTGCTTCGATGGAGCTCTCGATGGACGCCTTGACATCGGCGATGTCGAGACCGTCCGTCTTTGCCCTTGCCTCAAGTTCGGAGAGCTTGTTGAGGAGCTCGATCTGTCCCTTGAGTTGTTCTTGGATGACAGGAATGTCAGCGTAGTTTGCGTTCTCGAGTTTCTCCTTGGCGGCTTCGACGAGGTCGTCGATCTTGCCTTGGGTCTCATCGGAGTACGTCTTGTCACCCGTGAGGTCACCGAGCGTATCGTCGATCGTACCGGATGCCTCTGCCTTCTCTTCCGCTCTCTTGCTGTCAACGTTGGCCTTGACGCTCTTGATCTGGGCAAGCGTGGAGATCGCGGGGATCTTGCCCGCCGCAACACCGGCGATCATGTCGGCGACGGCATTTTGTGCCTCGACGACGATGGCCTTGACTTCCTGAGAATCCTTGAGGACGGAACCGTCTTTGACAAGGAGCCCTTCGAGGAGCGCTTTGACGGCCCTGCCGAGTGCATTGTTCACAGCGTCGACGAAGTCATCCATCCTGTCGTCCTGTGCCAAAGCCTTGAAGTTGTCGAGCACTGCCTGCACGTCTGCGGGGATCGTGTTGCCCAGTTTCGTACCCGTGACGGCTTCGTATGTTGCGAGATATTCTTGTTTTGCGACGCCCTCTGCGCCCTTGCGGAGGAAGTTGTTCTTCGCGGTCGCAAGGATCTCGTCGAGGCTCTCTTTCGCGTCGAGGAGCGAGGTCCCTTCGTCGAGCTTAACGCCGTTGGCCTTGGTCGTTGCGTCCGTCTTGTACGTTTCAAGCTCGGTCTTGGTATTCGCTTCCATTCTGCCCGTCTCGACTGCCTTGTATGCGGATTCGATCGCGGCAAGGACGTTGTCCTTATAACGCTGAAGTTCGATCTCTTCCTTGGCTGCCTTAAGGGCGTCTGCAAGATCGGTCGCACCGTCGCCCGCTGTCGTTGCGGCGTCGATAGCGTCGTCGATAACTTTCTGCTGCGCCTTTGCGACATCTTGAACGGTCTTGGCGTCGTTCTTGGTCTCGGCCGCGAAGAGAGCGTCGATCGCTTTCTTGAGCGTATCGTTGAGCGCCTTGTTGTCTTTTGCAGCCTCGAGTTCAGCGAGAACCGCATTTACGGTGTCGTTGTAGTTGCCGCCGAGCTTTTCGCCCGTGAAGGCCTCGTAATACTTCAAATAAGCCGCCTTCGCCGCTTCGAGCTCTGCCGCCTTCATCGTGTCGAGTTCGGCCTTCCGGCCTTCGACGATCGCGCTGAGGTCGGGGATCGTCTTGGCCGTGATTGCTGCGTCGATCGCATCGTCGATCTTTTTCTGCAGATCTGCGAAGAAGTCCTTGATGATTGCGGAATCGCCTTCGCTCGACATCGTCCCGAGGAGTGCATCGAGCTGAGCCTTGAGCACTGCGTTCGCAGCTCCTGCGGTCGTTGCCTTCTTCGTTTCGAGTTCGGCCTTGAATTTGGATGCCGTCTCCGCTACCGTCCCGTCTTTCTCGCCCCTCAATGCCTTGTAGGCGTCGACGTAAGCCTTGACGATGGCGGCGATATCCGCTGCCCTTGCAGCCGTGACCGCTTTGATCGTCGAATTGACAGTTTCCGTAAGCTCAACGATGCCGTTGTCTGCGGGTTCGATACCGTCGAGCGCCGCACAGCCGTCAGCGACAGCTTTTTCGACATTCGCGGAATCACCATCAAGCTGAAGTCTTGCAAGGAGAGCCTTGACGCCTGCAACGAGCGCCGCATTCGCCTCGTCGGCATTCGTCGCGGCATTGAGTGCATCGACGGCCGCCTTCGCTTCCTCATCGGTGTCGGCGTAAGCCTTACCGACGACGACCTCATAGAGAGCCTTGTACTCTTCAAGCGCTGCCGTGCGTTCAGCCGTCTTCATGGCGTCGAACGCCGTCTTTACAGCCGCAAGGGTCGTCTCTTCGCCGTCGAGCATGAACTTGTCGGGCTCTTCGGTTGTAAGTTCGGGAACCTTGCGAGCGGCTTCACCGTTGAGCTTTTCGATCATCTCACCGAGCGCGGCCTTGAGCTTGCCAAGGTAAGCGGTAACGTTCGCGGATTCACCCGTCATGCCGTCGAAGAGCGCATCGAGTGCGGCCTTGAGTGCCTCATTCGCAGCCTTTGCGACTTCTTCGGCGCCGATCGTGTTGAGCACGGCCGCGAGAGCCTCATCCTCGGTCTCCAAAGTCTCTTCCGCGTTCATGAGAACGTTGTAGACGTCAAGGTAAGCCTGTTTCGCGTCGGTGATGTCCTGCGCCCTGCGTGCCGCGATCTGATCCTTCAATTCGGTCGCGAGGTCTTTTTCGCCTTCGGCGACTTCCGCAACGATATCGGTAATGCCGTTAGCAACATCTGTAACGTCTACCTCACCGAGTTGTTTCTTCGCCGCTGCGATGGCCTCATAGACCTTCGCGGAATCGCCCTCGAGCGCAAGAGCGTCGATGAGCTCATACACACCGTTGAGGAGTGCGTCGTTCGCCCCTTTCGCGTGCTCGGCTTTGTTGATCGCATTCACAACGGCCTGTGCCATTGCAATGACATCTTCTTGTGCCATTCCGGCGATACCTTCGTCGAACGTGCCAACGATCTTGACATAGCCGTTCTCGTTGACTGTGAGCTCGATGCCCTTGAATGCTTGGTATGCCGCAAGATATTCTTTGATTGCAGTATCTTTCTCGGATGCTCTCAACGCATCAAGTTTAGCCTTGATGGTACCAGTGATCGCCTTGGTGAGATTCTTGACCTGAGAGTTCGTCGCCGTGTTCTCTGCTTTTTGGAGAGCATCCAAAGCAGTACCTACGCCTTCCCCGGTCAGATAGTCCTTAACCTCTTTTGCATCCAAAGTATCCTGCCCTTGCTGCTTAAGAAGTTCTGTCAAGAGCTTGTGGATCTCAGAGACAAGCAAGGCATTCGCTTCGCCAATGTTCTTGACCTTGGTGTAGCCTGCAACTGTGCCATTAAGTTTATTAGAGAACTCACCTTTTTCGGCACTAACATCAGCATCCTGTTCGTTCGTAGCAATTCTCTTGATTGCCTTATAAGCGCTTTCGAACTCGTTCGCAACCGCAGTGATCTCAGCATCCTTTTGATCCTCGACCGCTGCAATCGCGTCTGCGAGGGTCTTGCCGACAGTTTCGCCAGTGAATTTGACGAACGTGCTGTCCAAATTCTTGATTTCACGGTCATTGACAGAACCGTTGACGATCTGGCCAACCACAGCAGGAGTATTACCTTCCTTTGCTTTGCCGACAAGCGCGTTCAAGATGTCATTGTAGAGGGCGGTGACTTTTGCGGAATCGCCGGTCGTCTTCAATTGGTCATTGATGAGCGCGGTGATTGCATTCATCAATGCCGTGTAGGCGGCCTTCGTATTCTCGGCGGCAAGGATGTTGTCAAATGCCGTCTGGGCGTAAGCGGGAATCGTCTTATGAGCCGCAGATGCTGCCGCCGTAAGACCTAATTTTTGGTTAGTACCGCTTGTCTTGCGCTCAAGAATGTTCTCGACAAGTGTGTTGAACACCGTGATGTAAGCGTTAAGCGCATTTGTCTTCTCTTCAGCTCTCTTCGTTGTGACTTGCGCCAACACCAATGCAAAGGTCTGATCGGCTGTGCCGCTAACGGAGAACTTCGTATCAGCTTTGATCTCGGGGATCTCATAAGCGCCTGAATTGTGCGTGAACAGAGCCTCGAGGCCGCTCTTGACCTGCTCAAGATAATCCTTGAGAGACTTCGCGTCGGTGTCCTTGAGAACGCTGAGCGTGTAATCCGTCGTTGCGGACGTGCCTTGACCCGTCGTTTTGCCGAGAAGGAGCTCGCCGAGCAACGTCTTCAACATATCGTATGCCGCCTTGGCGTTCGCCGCAGCACCGAGCGCATCGTAGGTCTTCTTAAGGGCGTCGGAAGGAGCCGTTAAGCTTGTTTTGTTGAGGGCGTTGTAGGCTGCAAGGTAGGATGCCTGAGCCTTCGCAGCGTCTTTCAGCCTCAATGCCTTGATCGCGTCATCGACACTGTTCTCGCCTGTCAGTTTCTTGCTAACGTCAGCCTCAGAGGTGCCATCCTTATAGGTGATATCCGTCGCAGTTTCGCTGAATACCGTGCGGGTATTCGATTCGGCGGTCGTGGTGTTCACCTTGTTGATCGCTGCATTGATTGCAACGCCAACCGTCTTGAGGAACTCGATCACAGCTTGAGAATCGACCACACCAGTGCCCGTAATGAGCTCGCCGCTTTCACCTACAAGTGCAGTGACAAGTTCCGTCAACTCGACGTTCGCATCACCTGCGGTGACTACGCTTTCAAAGGCAGTGTCAAGCTTGCTCTTCAACGTTGTTGTTGTCTCATTCGTGCCTTTCAATGCGTTGTAGATCGCAACATAGGCAGTCTTGGCGGCAGTGATGTCGGCGGTTCTTGCCCCTTTGATTGCCTCGTCAATGTCAGCGATCAAGCCTGACACGGTGCCATCCTCGGACACTGTGATGAAGGTGGAGATACCCGTATTTGCATCGGGTGCACAGTTGCCGTCTGCCTTAATGAGCGCCACTTGCGCAGTGATCGTATCTTGAACTGCCTTCGAATCGCCCGTCGTGGTATCATTGACATACATCGACTGGACAAGATCCTTCAAAGCCGTCACAAGCGCCGCATTGATCGCACTTGCAGACCTTGCGCTTATGATCCCACTCAAGACAGTTTGAACAGCACCAACTACAGCCTCTTCTTCGACATCGGATTCAACAGACAGGGTAGCGCTCTCAAGGTAAAGGTGTGTCTTATTGATGAGGTTATACGCGTTGATGTACTGCGTGAGCGCATTCACCTTCTCTGCGTTCCGATAAGCTTTGACTTGAGTATCGATCGCGTTGCATGTCTCAAACATGTCAGCAACTTCGGTAGCCGTAACAGCTGTAACGGCGTCGATGAGCTGTTTCGCTTGATCTTCCTCTGTGCCATCGAGGTAGACGGTAACTTCTTGTGCGTCGCCCTCCTCTTTCATCAGTCCAAGGAGACCTTTCATCGCCGTCTTCAAGGCAGCACTGACGGATGTCGTATTCGCAGCATCCTTGATGCTATCGATCCCTGCCTTCAGCAACGTTGTGTCGGCCGCCCTTTCACCGGTGAGCGTAGATGTCTCATAAGCATACGTTGCGTTTGTCAATGCGATCAAGCTATAGAATCTGAGATACTGGTTGATCGCATCTGTGCGCTCGGCGACCTTGAGTGTGTTGAGATCAGCGGCGAATTTTTCAACGATCGTCGCAAAGTCAAGAACTTCGGTAGCGCCCACGAGGGTCGCTGTATTTTCCTCAATGCTCTCCTTGGCAGGATCGACCAAAGCTTTGATCAAAGAGGAATCAGCGTCCTTATCCACAAGACCATCCACAAGGTTCGTGATCAAAGTCCTGAGGGCTACATTGACTGCCGTAACGGTGATGTTGGTGTCCTCGCCGAGTTCAGCCGTAGCGATCGCCTTGATCTGATCGTCCGTCTTGCCCGAGCTCTCGCCATAGGCTACTTTGTACTCTTTCAAATACTCATCCACTGCGGCGTCATATGCGGCTTTTCTCAAATTCTCAAGCGTTGTCTTGATAGCCGCCAAAGTCGTAACATCGGCATGGCCAAACACATGTAAACCTGTGAATGCAGGAACGTCGCCGCCCGTGATATGAACCTCGATTGCCTCTGCGGCTGCCTTGAGGAATCCTGTCACAGTAGCGGAATCGCCTTCCTTGAGAAGGGTGTAAGTTGCGGGCGCAAACTCTTCAGCCGCGGAACTATTCACGCCAAGGAGCAGGAGAACGAGATGTTGTTTCAACTGCTCATTTGCAGCTGTGCAGTCCGCTGCATCCGTGATGGCCGCGAGAGCCGATTTCGCAGGTTCAACATTTTCATCTGCGTCTGCACCTGTGAGAGCATTGTACGCGGACTTGTAAGCATCTGCGATATCCCCGATTGCATCTTCGATGTCATCATTGACTTTCGACATGGTTTCAGTGA
The DNA here is from genome assembly GCA_947629535.1 of uncultured Clostridia bacterium. GTDB lineage: Bacteria > Bacillota > Clostridia > Christensenellales > Borkfalkiaceae > Gallimonas. The sequence goes on from CANREC010000035.1 coordinate 11,655, forward strand.
CCGTGGCGACAAGAGCAACGATCGAATCGGAGGAATTCATTGCTTTGATTACATTGGCCTGTTCCTGAAGGTATTCGGCGATCGTGCTGCTTGCCTTCGCCTTGAGGCCTTCAAGCCAACTTGCAACTGTGCCCGTGAGACTTGTATTGATGTCTGTTGCGGTTTTGCCTGCAATCGACGTCTTGAAATTATTAAATGCGGCGTCCGGTGTGAATGTGTCAGTGCCATAAACTATCTTATAGCTTTCTGCATATTCATACTGGGCAATATACTCACGGCTTGCTTGCTCAAAGATGTCTGCTTTGCCTGCGGGCATGTACCCATCATAAGTGGAAGTAAGGGTTGCTTGCGCTGTAGCATAATTGGCCAACCAGCCCTCAGCGGTAGTTGCATCTGCAATGTTGATCGCTTCAATTGTTTCCTTCGCGCCCTTTGTCTCAGACGTGTTCGTCCAGAGGCCATTGATCGCCGCTTTTGCATCATTGTTGAGCCTTGTGCCACCCTTTGCTATCGCTGCATCATATGCATCCTTAAGCGCAGCAAGTTTTGCGTCGCGGTCCTCTGTAAATGCCACCTTGAAATGGACTTCAGCACCGTATGCCTTAACCATAGCACCGGTAAGAGCATCCGATTCAGCGTTCACTTGAATGTCATTTGTGGCGTTGATCCCATCGTGGATCTTCGTCTTAAGGGTCACTACAAGGTTCGGGATGCTACCCGCCTTTCCTTCGACATACTTATTGATCAAAGCACCAATTGCTGTCAAAAGATTGTGCTTCGTCGTGTTATACGTCGTCGAATCAACGATAGTCGTAAGAGCATTATCGTATGTACCCTTAAGCGGATCTCCATCTTGAGGAACATGATCTTCGTTTGTCAACCCCTTGACGAATTCTCCAAGGAATTCTTTGGCCTTATCGGTTTCAGCCTTCTGCCTATCCTTGATATCTTGAAGGAGGCTATCCACCTTGGAATCGAGCGTCTTATCGGGGATCGAATTTGCGTTTTCCTCACTCCTTACAGCGGTGATCTTTGCCGTAAACGTTTCGAGAGCAGCACTGATGAGGCCTTTCACATAATTTGAGCTTGTCGAATTTGCTTGAGCGACACCATTGAAGAGCGCTTGCACATCTGTATAGGCCTCATTCTCGGCATCATATTTACCGATGTATTGCTCGAGCAAATCGACCAATACGGTGCAGTTAGTGGCCGTAGCGAATTTTTCGACGATGCTCTTGTAAGGTTCGGCATCTTTGTAGTCCTCACCAACGAGCGCCGCATAGTACGCCTTATAAACCTCAATGGCTGCTCCGCGCTCATTCTCAAGCTGACTACTAACAGCATCGGTAAAGGATACGTCGCCGATTTTAGCGTTCGCGATCTTTGCAGAGAAGTCGTTGATTTTCCCTGCAACATCGGTGGTGCCAGTGATGGCGTTTTCCAAGGTCGTCAAATATCCTTTAACAACGGTGGAGTGTTTCGCAAATGCCTTGTCGAGACCTGCTTTGATTTGCTCAGCCAATGTCGAATTGATAGTTTCGATCGCGCTGTTCAGAGCAGTTTCGACTTTAACATCTGCGAGAGCTGTTCTGAGGTCAGAATCTTGGGCATCGCCAAGGCCGACACCTGCGGCTACCAAGCTCTCGGCATATTCCTTGTAAGCAATATACTTGTATCCCTCGAGCTTGAAGGAATCAACGACCTTCTTGACATTTTCTACGGTCTCTTGTTTCTTGACGTCCTCGATCGCGGTGGTATATTTTTCGCCGCTAAATTCATTCCAGTCGTTCGTTACCGATCCAAAATCAGCCTGGAAACCATCGAGCGCGGTCTTCAACTCTTTGAGCGCCTTGTCTTGCTCCGTTGCCAAGGTGAACTTATTGTTCACGCCTTCGACAAGAGAGGCATAGTCGTCAATATTGGAGTGCGCAAATGCCTTCTGCGTCGCCGCGATACTATTCAAGCCGTTCATGTACAGCGCATAGACCATCGGGTAAGCGCCCTCAGTGATTTGGTCCAATGTGGTAACATCGGTACTGTCAACATCATTCGCCGCTTTGATCGCGCGGTTGTTGAGAAGAGCTTGAATAGCCGTCTTTAACGAAACGTTGATTTCGTCTGCGGATTTGCCTTTGATAGTTGTGTCTCTGAATGTTTTGAAGGCATCGTCGCTGGTTTCATTGACTTGGGTACCATAGATCGCATAATAAGCATCTTTGTACTGCTCGAGCGCGACTTTTTCTTCATTCGAGTTGGTGATCAAAGCCTCGACACAATTTGTTACGGCCTCGTCGACCAAGCCTTTCGCTGTAGTAAGGTCGTTTTCTGTGCCAACAGCTGCAACAGCTTTGATATTCGTAACAGCAGTGTTGCAAGCAGCAGTTGAATCGACGCCGCAAGCGGTAAGTTTTTGCCCCAATTCGTTGACTTCTTCGATTTTTTCGTTCTTGTAATCAACAAGTTCCAGATTCTCCTTAAGAGAGATCTTTCCGAGCTCTTCAGTCAACTCCTCGCCCGTGACAATTACGTTCGCCGCGTCCTTAAAGACTTCGTTTTCAAGATTGGTCTTTGCTGTATCAACAAAGCTGTTATTGGAGACCAAAGAACTTGCTACAGAGTTCTTGTAGGAATCGAGGAGAGCTTCGACAGCTGCCTTGACAGCTGCATTAAGGTCTGTTGCAGTCGTAGCCGCGCTGATTGCATTATACTCCTCATCCCACGATTTTGTAGCATCGGAAACATAATCCGCCTCGGAGCCCGTCAGATACTTGTAGACAGCATTGAATGCGGCAATTGCGTTTTTCTGCTCGGTTTCCTGTTCCTTACCGATATTGGCAAGGTGTTCGTTTACAATGGGCATCAAGATGACAGCTTCATGCGAATTGTTTTTCAGAGTGGTCTCCGCATCGATAGCATTCTGCGCTGTTTTGACCGCATCCTGCACTTCTTGCGAATCTTTGCAGACCTCTCCTTCCTTCGTGAGCTTTGTGTCAAACAGTGCTTTCACAGCCGCAGCAAGATTATTGTTGAGTTCAGTGATATTATCGCCGTCGATGGTTTTTTCTGCGTTGTTAAAGAGAGCCTTAATGTCATCGTAAGCTTTCTGCGCGGCAGTCTTTTCTTTCGTATGGATATCGTTGAGTTGAGCTGTAACGGATTTGACCGCATCTGTCCCCGCAGTTTCATCCGCGAGCTTGCCATTTTCCTGCAACTGGAGAATAGCAGAGCAAAGTCCGTAGTAGTCGTCTACATTCGTATCAGAATCAATATCGGTCTGGAAACCATAAACTGTGCTCGAGATCGCCGTGGAATCAACCTGCTTGCCGTCTTCCTTCTGGATCAAGGAATCGAGGACGGATCTTGCGGCGGTCTTAAGGGCGTTGTTGACACCGTTGAGCGCCGTTGTGATCACGCCCGTTTCCGTAACAGTGTCACCAATTTTGGCAAGCGTGACAG
>CANREC010000036.1 GCA_947629535.1 uncultured Clostridia bacterium
CCCGTGGCTCTCGGGGGTCTCCTCGGCGACCGTCGAAGCGGGCTACAGCGAGGACAGTACGGCCCTCTATACCGTTTCCCGCGCCGCCTATTCGGCCGCCTACTGCGAGTATCGGGACAGCGAAAAGAGTTTCCGTTTCCGCGGGGAGGGAGAGCTCTCCCTGACCGAGAGCGGGGAGGGGCTGAAAAACCTCGACGGCAGCACGGCCTACATCCGTCTGACGGAATTTGACGGAAAGGCCTCCGAGGAATTCCAAAAATGTCTTGAAAAGATGAAGGAGCGGGGAAGAAAGGATCTCGTCATCGATCTCCGTTCCAACGGCGGCGGATATCTGACGACGCTCTGCGAGATCGCCTCGCACCTTCTGAGGAACGCCGAGGGGAAGAGGCCGCTCGTCGCCACCGCCACCTACCGCAGCGGGAAGCAGGACAGCTACACCGCGGCGGGAAACGACTTCGGCACATACTTCGGCGAAGATGCGCGCATCCGCGTGCTTGCGGACGAGAACAGCGCCTCGGCCTCGGAAGCCCTGATGGGCGCGATGATCGACTACGGCACGATCTCATCGGACGACATCTTTATCCGCGTCAACGACGGTGACGGCCTCGCGAGGACGTACGGCAAGGGCGTCATGCAGAGCACCTTCGTCGCTCCCGACGGCAGGGCGCTCCGCCTCACCGTCGCCGCGATCTGCTGGCCGAAGGGCAACAGCATCCACGAGACGGGCATCCGCGCCGAAGGGAAGGGGGCCGTCAAGGCAGACCTCTTCGCCTCGGCCGACGAGTTTCTGGGCCTCATCTGAATCAAACGGAAAAGCGGCGGAGATATTCCTCCAGGATCGCATTGCTGCCGACCTCTTCACGGGGTCGGTTTTCTTTTTCTTCGGACGCATTTTGTGCAATATCTGCGGTTTTTTCGGCATTTTCCGAGGGACGGACGTTTGCGACCGTCGCGATGAGGTCCTTGTTCTCGCGATAGAAATTCAAGAAGTTTTTCAGCGTTTCCTTGGAGCGTTCATCGCTCATCATGAGTAGAAAGAGCAAAATCACGGTTTCCATATCCGCATTGTATGCGGTTCACAAAAAAACGGTGCGCGTCATACGATGGTGCATGAGGTGACTATGAAGGACTTTGCAAGCTATGACGGCGACATCATGAAGGAGGCCGAAAAGGCGCTTGGGACGGTCAAGGGAAAGAGCGAAAACGACATCATCCGCGAGATCTACGATAAGGCGGCGGCGGGAAAGAGGGACGGCACGCTCACGAACGAACAGATCGACGCCTTTTACGCCCGCTTTTCGCAGATGCTCGACCCTGCCCGCAAAAAGAGGCTCAGGAAACTTGTGGAAAAGCTCAAGAGCCTCTGAAAATTTTCATATCATGTTTCGATTTTCCGCAGTGCGTCGGCGAGCGCGTTTGCCTCGTGCATTCCCTGATAGATAGAGAAGGACGCACGGACGAGGCCGCCCTGCAGCGTTCCGAGCGCCCTGTGCGCCAGCGGAGCGCAGTGCAGTCCGCCCCGCACGGCGATGTCGAAACGGTCGGAAAGAAGGGCGGCGATCTCCTCGGACGGCATGGAGCGATGGCGGAAGGAAAAGATCCCGCACGCGTTCGGCGGCGAAAATATCTCGAAGGCGCGGAGCTCACTGACCTTTGCGGCGAGCTCTTCCGTGAGCGCACGGAGCCTGTTTTTCTCCCCCGATTTGACGAGGAGAAGGCCCTCAAAAAGCGAACATATCGCGGGATAAGAGAGGGTCCCGCTCTCGAGGCGGTCGGGATAGAAGGAAGGCATCGACAGGTTGACGCTCTCGCTCCCCGTCCCCCCGAAGATGAGCGGGCGGGGGTTGACGCGTTCGGAAAAGAGGAGCGCCCCGATCTGCATGGCATGCAGGCCCTTGTGTCCCGCGAGCGCGAGCAGGTCGATCCCCGATCTTTTCATGGAGATGGGGAAATGCCCCGCGCCCTGCGCTCCGTCGACGAGGAGAAGGACGTGTTCGGGCAAGAGCCTCTTCACCGCCGCAAGGTCGCAGGAGACCCCGATGACGTTGGACGCCGAAGTCACGCAGACGAGCTTGGTCTTGTGCTTTACATAGGCGGCGATCGTCTCGGGCCTGAGTTTCCCGTCCGTGAGCGGAACGACGTCATAGGTGATGACGCCGCGTTCGGCGAGATATTGCAGGGGCCGCAGTACGGAATTGTGCTCGAGCGTCGTCGCGACGACGTGGTCGCCCTCCTCCAAGACGCCGAGAAGGGCGATGTTGAGCGCCTCGGTACAGCTCCGCGTGAACACACAGCGTTCGAATCCGTAGCCGTCGAACACGTCGGAAAGGAGATCGCGGCAGGAGAGGACGCGTTCGGCATGCGCGAGAGAGAGACGGTGTCCGCTCCGCCCGGGGTTGGCGCAGGCTTTCAGCGAGGCGGCCACGGCGCTTCGGACGCAGTGCGGCTTGGACCCCTCCGTCGCGGCATTATCGAGATAGATCATGGCAAAGTCACTCCCGAAAAAAGATACCTTATTATACGAAGGCAGGTCTCTATTCATGACGATCATCGCAGTTTTCGTCTCCCGCGCACAGGCGCTCGACTGTATTTCCAATCTGAGAAAAGAAGGCGTTCCCGCACAGACGGTCCCGACGCCGCATGAGGCGGGGGTGGGTTGCGGCATTTCCGTACGCCTTGAAGAGAACTTTCTGCCCCGCGCCCGCCGCGTCATCGCACGGCGGACCTATTCGGCCTTCAAGGGGTACATGAAACAGACGGGCCGCACCTTCCGTCCCCTTTGAAAGAGACGCCCCCCGCTCCTTCCGAGTACAGCCCGAAGGATCCGCCTTTTCTTGAGGCCCCCACGAATCACTTGCAAAAGTTCCGTTCTTGTGATACAATCACAGTATGAACGAATTATTGGCAGAACTGGAACGGCTGTATCCCGACGCCCGCCCCGCCCTGCGGTTCGAGAGCCCGTACGAGCTCCTCGTCGCAGTCATTCTCTCGGCGCAGTGCACGGATGAGCGGGTCAACAAGGTGACGGCGGAGCTCTTCAAAGAGCACAATACCCCGCAGAAAATGCTCCTGCTCGGGCAGGAAGAGCTCGAAAAATACATCTTCTCCTGCGGATTCTACCACAACAAGGCGGCGCATATCCTTTCCGCCTCGCGGGACATTCTCGAAAAATTCGGCGGACAAGTCCCCGACACTCTCGAGGACCTGCGCACCCTTGCGGGCGTGGGGAGAAAGACGGCCAACGTCGTCTATTCGGTCGCCTTCGGGGGAGCTGCTATCGCCGTCGACACGCATGTGTTCCGCGTCGCCAACCGCACGGGCCTCGCCAAGGGAAAGACGCCGACGGAAGTCGAAGAGGGCCTCATGCGGGTCATTCCCAAGGAAAATTGGGCGAAGGCGCACCACTGGCTCATCTTCCACGGGCGGCAGGTCTGCCACTCCCAAAAGCCCGATTGCCCGCACTGTACTCTCGAAAAATGGTGCACTTATGCGTCGAAAACAGTATAAAACATCCCTCCTTCGGCAATAAAAGGCCCAAGGAGGTTTTTTTATGACGGAACTGACTGCGAAAGATCTCGATGTTCTGACGCAAATTCTCACGGGAGAGGAAATGGCGTGCAAGAAGGCAAAACTCTATTCCAACACGCTGACGGACGCTGCGCTTGCGCAGGAAATGGGGGAGATCGCCCGCGCGCACGCACAAAGATTCACAGCGCTCTATACACTTTTGGGAGGCAAACAATGAAGAGCAAACAGGACACGACGCTCGCCGAGAAGGACGCCCTTCAGGACCTTCTCGACTGTGAAAAACTTCTCATGAACTACTACGCGGCGGCTCTTCTCGAGGGCAGCTGCAAGCCCTTCCGCAGGGAGATCCTGAAGAACTACACGCAGAACGCCGATACGCAGTTTCAGGTCTTTGAACAGATGCTCTCGCGCGGTTACTACGAGGTCCAGCCCGCCGCCAAGATGCTCATCGACCAGAACACGGAGAAATTTTCCAAGGTCAAAAAGCAGATCGCCGAGGCATAACTTCCGTGCGGCGTCGCAAGCTGTTGGTATGGCGAAGAAAAAGGACAAGTATGCGCACAATCCGCGCTACTGTATGATCCGCCCCGACGCGAAGTCGGATGACGACGACATCGTCCCCACGGGTCAGAGCTGAAAAAAAGAGGCGTTCCGCACGGAACGTCTCTTTTCAAAATTCTGTTTTTATGCTTTTCATGCGGCGGCGGGCGTCTCCGCGGCCGTCTCCTGCTTTTTGTTGACGAGATAGAGAATGTACGAGTCCGAATTGACGTCGGCGATGACGAAGGTGTAGATAAAGACAGGGATCATCAGAAGGATCGCGAAGAGGGGGCTGAGCAGGAAGAGCAGCACGGCGATGATGATGTCGAGCAGGAAGGAAAGCCCCAAGATCGCCACATGTTTGACGATATTCTTGGGCGTCAGGATCTCCTTGAGCGGAATGATGCCCTTTCCGTGAATGATCCACGAGGCCGTGAGGGAGAATCCGCAGGTGATGATGAGCGACGCGATGAATACCAAGAGGCTGTAATATTGGATGACGGAGAGCAAGACGGTCGACGCCACGATGACGGCCGACTGGGCGATGGGCACGACCGTGTGCGCGACGATGAATTTTTTGACCGTCCGCTTTGCCGAATTCCTGCGGACGAGCCAACCTGTCGTGAAGTTTGCGATCGTCACCCCGAGCGCGAAGAGGGAAACGGCAATGGAGATGTGCGCAACGACCGCGGATGAAAAATCGGAGAGGACGAGGCGCACGCTCTCGTCGAATCCTTCCGTCGAGGCGCTGAGCGTCTCAAAGAATCCCTTGACGGTACTGCTCAGCCAGTTCGTATCAAAAATCTGGGAGAGCGTCGCGAAGAAATTCCCGTTCCAATCGATCTGCCCGAAGGCGTACGAGAGAAAGTCCGTCACATCGGCCGAGGACTGCTGGCTCGAGAGCTGAATGACCTCGGCGAGGTCTGAAAGCATCTGCGCCGCCGCGCCTGTGAGGGCGTTCACGAGCCAAAAGAGCGCGAGGAGCAGGAAAAAGTACACGATCCCCATCGGCACGAAGATGTAGACGAAATTTTTGGTGAAGTTTTTGAATGCGGTCCGAAACATATGCGTTCTCCTTCTGCGATCCCAAGTATACCACAGCCGCATGAAAAAAGCAAGCCGAATTTTCGAAGATCTTCCGCCATACAATGAGATATGGAACTTCGCGTCATTGAACTCTTCGACCTTTCCCATACCATGGCAGATCCTTATCTCGAAACATTCGTCTACCCGTGGGAAGCGCTCGGCGGGCTCGGACGGTTTTTGAGCGGGCTCGGGCCCCTTCTCGGGAAAGATTTTCATGAAACCGAAAGGGGGGTATTCGTACATGGTACCGCTAAAATCGCTCAGACGGCCGAGATCCATGCTCCCTGTATCATATGCGCAGGTGCCGAGCTGCGCCCGTGTGCATATGTGCGCGGGAGCGTGCTCGTCGGGGAAAACTGCGTCGTGGGAAACTCCACCGAGCTCAAGAACTGCATCCTCTTCGACGGCGTGCAGGTCCCGCACTTCAACTATGTCGGCGACAGCATTCTGGGCTATCGCGCCCACCTCGGCGCGGGCGTCATCTGCGCCAATGTCCGTCTCGACAAGCGGAACGTGCTCATCCGCGGCGAGAAAGTTTTCGACACGGGCAGAAGAAAGGTCGGCGCCTTTGTCGGGGACTTCGCCGAGGTCGGCTGTAACAGCGTCCTCGCCCCCGGGGCCGTCCTTCCCCGCCTCGCCCGCATCCCGCCGCTGACCTTCGTAAGGGGCAGAGCCGAATAGTCCGCTGACGTGTTCCGTTTTTCACCTTTTTTCTCGGGCCGACGGCCCCTTTTTTTGTGCCTTTTCGCGATATTATATATAGTCGCGAAGAAAAAATTTGATTTTTTCCGAAAAATCGTTGACTTCATTGTCATACCGTGCTATGATATTGTCATACCATTTCATGACAAAACAAAATTCTGTCATGGGTGAGATGACTTCCGTTGACGGAAGGAGGCATGACTATGAAGAAAACCGAAAGTACAGATTGGGAAACGTCGCCCGAAAATCAGAAAAAGAAGAGGAAGTTCGGCCCTGTCAAGACGAGCATCTGTATCGTCGCGGCCGCGGCGGTCGCCGCTGCTGGCACATGGGCGGGCATCGCTTTCACCCGTCCGCAGGTGCGGAACGACGTCGCCGAGGACTACGACTCCGTCTATATCGAAGTGAAGGACGGGGAGAAGTTCGATCCCGACAGTTTCGTCTCCCTCAAGGCGAGGGACGAAAACGACGTTCCCCTCGATGAAGAGGAAGGTACATATGACGCCGTGGATATTTACGGCCGCCTCAACTATGTGTTCAAGCAACAGGAGAACTGGTACTCCGAGATGCACAGCGAGGTACAGACGGCGGTCGGCATCCAGAACGTCGGGACGTACAAGCGCTATTCGGACGGCGTCCTCATCTCCGCGGACATCACGACGAGCAGCCTCGTCAACGACGCGAGGGAATTCTGCTATATCGGCGACAGGGTCATTTGGAGAGAGAGCAGCGTCGGCAAGGACAAATGGGACGGCATGAACACCGCCTTTTCGGACGGCGAGCCCGCAGGCAACATGAACATCGGCGGCGAGGACGGGTTCAAGAAGAAGAACGGTCTTCCCGCGACCGAACTTTCCGTCTACGTCATCAAGGGTTCCACCGTCGAGAGCGCCGAACTTCAGCCCGCGGGGGCAGTCGCCACGGCCGACGGGAGCGAACTCTTTACCGTCGTCTATCATCTCATCGCCAAGACGGATGAGACGGGCGCGACGGGCGCGGCGGCCTACTACGGCAACCAGATGGTATTCTCGGGCGGCATCGACGCACCGCCGACCTTCAGCTACATTACCGTCAGCTTTACGTTCACGGAGGACTTCCTGCCCGTCGCCTGCGAGGTGGACGAGGCATACACCGCCTCCATGAAAACCATCACTTCGAGCTGTTCCTCCCATTCCCGCACGGAATACAGCTACGGGCTCCCGCAGCTTGAGCAAGAGGTCGAAGATATCTACGAAGAGTACTATAAGCAGTATGCAGACAAGGAAGCGACGGGGTCGAGCGAACGCGTCCTCACCGCGACGGATTGCCTTGCGGGGGCGTTCGGCCCGCTCCTTTCGGGACCGACCGCGCTTGAACTCGACCTCAAGGTCGGCGCAAAGAAACTCAGCGGCTCCGTCTATCTCGACCTCGGCGGCGCCTTGGAGGGGGATCTCAGCTCTCTCGAAGTGCGTCTCAAACTCGGCGACGTCCTCGGACTTTGGGTCGAGGACGGCACGGCATACGTCAACTACGGCGGCGTGCGCCTCTCGATGAGCGTGCAGGATCTTGTCGCGCTTGTCCTCTCGTCGACCTCGGATACGGAGGCGGCGGGGAGCATCGACACAGACGGCCTTCTCGCCTCTTTGGTCGGCGGCGAATTTACTTCCGACGACACTTCGGCCCGCCTGCGCTCCACCCTTGCGCTCGGCGGCACGGACATCGGGCTCGACTTCCGCTTTGCGCTCGATGAGGAGAAGAACATCTCGCTCGACAGAGTCGGCGGCTCTCTCACGCTCGGCGGCATGCCCGTGGAGATCTCAGCGGCCTATGCGGAGGAAGGCCCTGCGGCCCTTTCCGCGGCAGAAAAGAGCAATTACGCGGACGTTGCGGACGCGGCGGCCTATCTGAAGGACGTCTTTACGTCCGAGGCCGTCCATGCGGACGTCGAATACCGCAATTCCGACCTCGGCCTCTCCGTCACGGGAGCGCTCGACATCTCCTACCGCGACGGTCTCAAGCTCAAGGGCGACCTTCTTCTCTCCTATGCGGATGCAGAGAAGAGGCTGAAGATCTCCCTCGACGGCAGGACGGCATACATCGATCTGGACGGGATCAAGGTCAAGGCGACGTCGACGGAGGCGGCCGTGCTCATGATGCGGCTCTTCCCCGACGTGAGCATGGAGATCGGAAGCGTCTCCGTGGCCGACATCGTCAACACCTTGACCGACCAAGCCTTCGCCTCGGCCCTCGTCTCCTCGGAAAGGAACGGAAAGATCGTCATCACGGCCGACGGGACAAAGATCATGCAGGCGTTCGGGCTCGACTTTGCCCTCGGCGACGTCGTGCTCTCCTTGGCGGGGGACAGTCTTACCGTCGGGGCGCTCGGCGCCGAGATCTCCGTCTCGCGCGGACAGGCGTTCACGCTCGATACGGAGGGCTATGCGGACGTCATTCCCTACGGCCTCAATATCTACAATCTCTTCCAAAAGGGGAACCTTCGTTTCGACCTCAACTATGCGAACGAAGAGGCGGGCGTCTCCGTCTCGGGCAACATCGTCCTCGGGCTCGATCCTGTCAACGCGGCGGCGGAGCTCGACCTCGTCTATGGCGGGAGCGAACAGTTCATCACCGTGACATATGCGGAAAATTCCGTCTACATCGCCGTTGACGGCATCAAGATGAAGGCGGACGTCAATGAACTCATGGGCCTCTTCGAAAGGGGGAACGACCTTGCGGCAAGCCCCGCGCTCTCGGACATCCTTCAAATCGTATTCGGGCTCGACTTTGCGAAGATCGTAACGGGACTTGAGAACGTTTCGGACACGCTCCAACTTCAGATCGCGCTCGACGAACTCCTGACGTCCTTCGGCTTTGCGGCGGAAGGCTTTGAGCTCGGCACGGCCTCCGTCACCGTGGCGCGGAATACGGTCACGCTCTCGGCGGACGGCATCGAAGTCACGATGGGCTCCTCCGATACGCCTCCCGTCATCGCGGGCGGCCTCGACAGCTATACCGACCTCGTCCCCGCCGTGGAGACGGTGCTCGGCCTCATCGGGAACAACGACATCGCGGCACAACTTTCCTATCAGGGCGAATTTACGCTCGAAGGGGAGATCCTTTTTAACGTCGCCGCCCTTGCGGCACAGGCAGATCTGACCCTCAGCTATCAGAACATTCAAAAGAACGTCCTCGTCACCTTCGTCAACGACGGCGCCGTCTATGTGGACGTCGACGGTCTGAAGATAAAGGCAAGCATCGACGACATCTCTTCCCTTCTCGGGAGCGTCATGGCCGCACCCGCGGCGGACCTTCTTCCCCTTGAGACGCTCCTCAGGGACCTCGGCTCTCTCGTCTCCGTCGGCACGACGGAAGAGGGGAACTTCAATTTGAAACTCGCGCTCGACGACATCCTCGGCGCGTTCGGCGTCTCCTTGGGCGTCAGCCTCGGCGAGCTCGACGTGACCGTCGGCGGCGGGGCGCTCCGCATCCTCGCAATGGACGGCGCCCTCACGCTCGACATCGCCGAAGGCAGGCCCTTCGAGGCGGAGACGGACGGCTATACGGAAGTTTTGCCCTATGTGATGAGCGTCTATGAGATGATCCAAAGCGGACATCTCGGCCTCTCTTTGACCTATCTCAACGGCGAGGGAACGCTCGGCCTTTCGGGCAAGGTACAGCTCTCTTTGGAGCCCGTCGCCGCCAAGGCAGACTTCACGCTTACCTGCGAAGGGACCGAACTTCCCTTCACCGTGCTCTATTCGGAAGGCGTCGCCTATCTCTCCGTCGGCGGCATGGACCTCAAAGTCAACGTCAGCGAGGCCCTCTCGACGGTGGGACGGATCGCAGACGTCTCCGCGAGGGGCGACGTTTCTGCGCTCCTCGGGAAAGTCCTCGCCCTCAGATTCACCGACCTCATCCCCGCACTCGGCAGCAGCGAGGGGACCCTCGGCATGAAGGTCGCGCTCGACAAGCTCCTCTCCGAAGTCCTCGGCGTCACAGATCTCTCCTTGGGCGATGCGGACATCTTCATCACGGAGCAGGCCGTCACTCTCCAAGCCGCAGGCCTCGAGGCCGTGATGACGGCGGGAACGCCCTTCACCGCAGACGGACTTGAAAAATATTCCGACCTCGCTCCCGTCGTGGAGACGGTCGTCTCTCTCATCGAAAACAACGTCCTTTCCGCAGACATTGCCTATACGGACGGAACGCTCTCCGTCACGGGCACGGCCGCATTCGACATCGCCGCCCGCGCCGCAAGGGCAGACCTCACCGTCCGCTACGAAGAGACGGAGAAGGCGCTCTCCGCGCTCTTTGTCGGAGATGTCATCTATCTTACGCTCGACGGGCTGAAGATACAGGCCTCGGCGGAGGAGATCTCTTCGCTCGTCGCCGCCCTCATGCCCGCCGCGCCGACGGCGCTCTCGCCCGTGGAGAGCCTGCTCGGCGATCTCTCCTCGCTCCTTACCGCAAAGACGGAAGAGGGCGTGTTCAAGGCCGACATCGGCCTCGGGGAGATCCTTCGGGCATTCGACATCTCCCTCGGCGAAGGATGGGAAAACGCCTCGCTCGCGATCGGGGAAGGGGAGATCTCCCTCTCCGTCGGCAGCATTCTCTCCGTCCGCGTCCGCAAGGGAGAAACCTTTGAACAGAACACGGACGGCTACACTTCCGTCCTGCCCTACGTCCTCAGCGTCCTTCAGATGATCCGGAGCGGCAATTTGCAGCTCGACATCTCCTATCAAAATGAGGAATACGGCCTTGCCGTGGACGGGACGCTCACCCTCGGGCTCAACGACATCGTCGCCGTCGCGAGATTGGGCGTCACCTATGCGGGCGTCAGAAAGGACGTCTCCGTGACCTACACGGACGGGAACGTCTATCTCCTCGTCGACGGCATCAAGCTCAAGGCCGCCACAGACGGCATCGCAGCCCTTCTTCCCGAGAGCGGAGCGGGCGCAGACGGTGCAAATGAGCTCCTCGGCATTCTCGCGCTCGACTTCGGCGAGATCGTCCCGCTGCTCGAGAGCGACGGCGACGCCCTCAGGATCGGTCTCGCCCTTGAGGAACTTCTCTCGGCCTTCGGCGTTCGGATCGGGGCGGAAACCGCCGAGATCGCCATCCGGCAGAACGAAGTCCGGTTCAAGGCATTCGGCGCGGAGCTCACGCTCACGGCCGCAAGACGGGCGCCGAGAGTGCTCGGCGACCTCAGCACCTATACCGACGTCATGCCGACGGTGGACTTTATCGTCTCCGTCGTCAAGGCGGGCGTCCTGCGCGCAACGCTCGGTTATCAGGGCCCCGTCAACGTCGAAGGCGTCGTCGATTTCGACCTCAAGCGTCTCAACGTCACGGCAGACCTCACGGTCGGCTATGGGGAGACGGAGACGGCATTCACCGTGGCCTTTGTCAACGACGATAGCATGCTCTATCTCACCGTCGGCGGGAAGAAGATCCTCGCGTCCGTGGACGACATCCTCGCCCTCATCGGAAAGGGGACAAACCTCACTGCAGACGCGCTTGCGCCCGTCGGGACCCTGCTCGAATATCTCGACAGCTTTGTAGAAATCTCCACCGAGAACGGCTCCATGAAGGCCGTCATCGCCCTCGGAAAGCTCCTCTCGGCCTTCGGCGTCGACCTCGGAACGGATGTCGGCACTCTCGAGATCGTGCAAGAGACAGACCTCATCTCCCTCACGGCTCTCGGCGGGGCGCTCTCCGTCGGGCTCACGCAGGGGACTCCCTTCACGCCCGAAACGGACGGGTTCACGGAGGTCCTGCCCTACGTTCAAGGCATTCTCTCCATGGTTCGGGACGGCGTCATCGGCATCGATCTGAGCTATGAAAACGCCGATCTCGGCCTCGCGCTCGGCGGCAGCATCACGCTCGATCTCGGCGCGGAAGAGCCCGCCGCCGCGGCCGCCTTCAACGTCGTCTATGGCCAAACGGAGAAGGCGCTCACCCTCGCCTATTTCGGCGGAAAGGTCTATCTCTCCGTCGACGGTATCAAGCTCAAGGCCGACGTCGCGCAGCTCATTTCCCTGTTCTCTCCCGTCGAAGGGGAAGGGCAGACTATGGATATCCTCTCAAAGCTTCTGACGCTCGATTTGGACGCCCTCTTCACGGTCGGCAACAACGGCGATTCCTTGCAGATCGGCCTCGACGTCGACGCGCTCCTCAGCGGTCTCGGATTCGGCCTCGGCGTCGCGATCGGCGAGGCGGACATCACCGTCACGAAGGACAGCGTGACGCTTGCGGCGGCGGGGCTCACGGCCACCTTCCGCAAGGCCGAGAAAAAACCCGCCCTTCCCGCCGACACTTCTTCCTATGCGGACGTCTATCCCGTCATCGAGACGGCGATGGGCCTCTTCACGGAGAATGACCTGCTCGGCGTCGCGCTCAGCCTCGACCTCGGCAAACTCGTCGGCATCAGCGAGGGCGATCTGACCCTCTCGGGCGACATCGATATCGACCTCTCCGCGTCCGCCGCAGCGGCAGACCTCACGCTCACCTATGCCGATCAAGGCAAGACGAGCGCCAAGAAGTTGAACCTCTACCTTTTGGACGGCGAAATTTATCTGCTCGTCGACGGTCTCAAGCTCAAGGTGAGCGCCGAACAGCTCGTCGGCCTGCTCTCCGCGATGACGCAGAGCCAAAGCGAGACGTTCTTGCCCGTCGAGGCTCTTCTCGAAGGGCTCGGCGACATCCTTGCGGTCCGTCCCGCCGACGGCCTCTTCATGGCGACGGTGGACCTCGACAAGCTCCTTTCGGCATTCGGAACGGACGGCCTCAAGCTCGGCAGCGCCGACCTCTCCGCAGACGGCGAGAAGTTCTATCTCTCCGCGTTCGGCGTCCTTTCCGCCGAGATCGCGCGGGGCAACGCAGTCTCCTTCGACGCGAACGGCTACATCGAGGCTGTGCCCTACATCGAGGAGCTCCTCGGCCTTCTGGACAATGAAAGCGGCACGCTGTACGCCGAGATCTCCTATGAGGGGAACGGCCTCTCCGTGGGCGGCGGCGTCACGGTCCGCCTTTCCGATCTTGCCCTTCAAGGGGAACTCACGCTCCAATATCAAGGCGCAGCCGTTACGCTCACTTTCTGCTATGTGAACGGCTCCGTCTATGCGGACGTCGTCTATGGGTACGATCTGAACAAACAAAGCGTCAAGATCTGCTGCAGTGCAGAAAGTATCATGGCGGTCGTCAATGCGCTCCTTCCGAAGGGGGAGAGCGACGGCACACAGAGCGCGATAGAACTTCCCGCCCTGCTCCACGGCCTTCTCTCCGCCGATTTCGGGAAATATCTCTCCCTCATCGAGACGGTGGCCGAGGACGGCAATTCCCTCAGCCTAACCATCAAGGGCAGCGAACTTCTGAAGGACTATGCGCCCGACTTCGGCTTTGACGTCGGCACGCTCTATTTGACCCTCAGACAGGGCGGCGTGGACCTCACGGCGCTTGGCGCGACTCTCTCCGTCTCGGCAGGGGAAGAGCTCGTATTCCCCGAAAATTTCGATGGTTATGTCGATATGAACGGTCTGTTCACTCATGTCGCAGAGATCATCGATGCGAAGGGCCTCGCCTTGGGGGCGAAGGGCGGGCTCACCCTTCAGCTCGGTGAGGACAATGGGGCACAGGTCGACGTTTGGCTCGAAAATGCGGGCATCACGTGGAAGGACGGCTTTGCCTTCCGCGGGGACATCGTTCTCTCGGCGTTCGGCTCGAAACACACGATCAAAGTCCACGCGACGGATCGGCAAGTTCAGCTCGCCTACGGCAGCATCGGCGCGACGATCGTGTACAAAGACCTCACAGAGATCGGCAACGCCTTCACCGCCGTAAAAACTACGATTTTGAACTATATCAATGATATTTTGGGAACGACGGCCGACAAAGCGGGGGAGGAACTTTCCTCTGCGCTCGCCCTTGCCGAGAGCGGAGAGACCGCCTCGGGCCTCGTCGGCGCGATCACGGACTTCGTCGGCGGATTTGTGACGGACGGCCACTTCGACCTCGCAAAACTCCTCGGCGGGCTGATGATCGGGAAGTCGGAGAAGGGGAACGGCATAAGCCTTTCCTACAACGGCGTCGCCGTCGATCTCACTTGCGGCAAAGACGGCCTTTCCGTCTCTCTCTCGCTCACGCTCAAGACGCCCGAGGAAGAGGGGGCGCAAGACGCGCGATCGCAAAATATTCAACTGATAGGCGAGATCGCGGCCTCTGCCCTTGCGGGGGATCTCGCTGAAATGCCCAACAAAGAAGTCAACTATCTCGGCAAGGAAGAGTTCCTTGACCTCATCGGCTACTTCGGCTCCGCCGTCGATCTTCTCAAGACAAAAGATCTCACGCTCACCTTCACGGGAACGGTCACCTCTTCTGAGGAAAAGTATCAAAATCAAGATCAGCAGGGGGAGAAAGGCGTCAAGTATGTCATCGGTGCGAGCATGGAGACCCACCGCGGCAACGCTGACTTCTTCCACCTCGAAATCGACGGTAAGAATTTCTGGATCGACAGCGACGTCTACATGCACGCGTCTATCAATATCGTAGCCCAGAATACCGCCGACAAGAGCCTCTACATCGACGTGTTCATCTTGGACGGCGTACCTGTAAATGAGAATAATGAAATCGTTACAGATGAAAACGGTAACTACAAACTGGATGAAGGTACGAAGTTAGCGCAAGACAACCAGACCGACTTCTATGTCACCCTCTCGCAATTCGGCGACGTGAATTCGACCGCGGAAACCGTTCAGGGCTACAACCCCGTCAAGCTCTATGCGCCCGCAAGCGAGATCATGACCCTTCTCTCCTCCGCGCTGCCTCTCTTCGGCATCGACGTGGGCATCCTCAACGATTTCATGGTATT
>CANREC010000037.1 GCA_947629535.1 uncultured Clostridia bacterium
GGGCATGGGGGACTGGCGCATCGCATATGCGGCGCTCTCGGGCCTCGTCGCCAAGGAGAACGTGGCGGGCGCGATCAAGATGTTCTTCGGCGAATTTCCCTATGGGGGAGCGAGCGCGGCCGCGTTTGCCGTCTTTCTTCTGACCTGTTCGCCCTGCGTCTCGGCCGTCGCTGCGACGGCGAGGGAAGTCGGCTGGAGAGCAGCCCTTCTGTATGCCCTGTTTCAGACGCTCTCGGCCCTTCTCCTGTGCTATCTCACTTATTATATATGGAAAGGCGGAGCCGTCCTCTTGCTCCTCGCTTTTCTTCCCGTCATCGCATTTTTGCTCGTGAGGGACCGCCTTGAAAACGTACACCGTACAAGAAGAGACCACACTGAAAAAGTTCACGGATGACACCTGCGCACAGGCGTCCTTCTGTTTCCGCACGCTGTTGAAGGAGAAGAACATCCGCGTCAACGGCACGCGCGTCCGCAGCGACGCCGTCCTCAAAAAGGGGGACGCCGTGCAGTACTTTCTGACGCCCGCACAGGAGAGGAAGAGGGCCTTTTCGGTCATCTTCGAGGATGAGAACGTCCTCGCCGCCGACAAGGAGAGCGGCGTCAATTCCGAGGCCGTCTTTTCGGCCCTTTCGGAGGAGCGTCCCGTTTACTTCATCCACCGCCTCGACCGAAACACCGAGGGCGTCATGATCTTTGCAAAGACGCCCGCGGCCGCCGAAGAGCTCATGGACTGTTTCCGTGAGAGAAAGACGCAGAAGATCTATCTCGCCGCCGTCGTCGGAAGGATGGAGAAGAGGCATTCCGTCGAGCAGGCCTATCTCATCAAGGACGAACGGGCAGCCGCCGTTCGCATCACGGCCGAACCGAGGGGCGAAAAGATCGTCACCGAGTACGAAGTCTTGGAAGAGAGGGATGGAAACAGCCTGCTCAGGATCACCCTTCACACGGGAAAGACGCACCAGATCCGCGCCCACCTCGCCTTCCTCGGCCATCCCGTCTTGGGGGACGAAAAGTACGGCGACAGTGCAGTCAACCGCCGCTATCGCCTAACGCGGCAGCGCCTTCTTTCCAAGGAACTGACGCTCTTTCCCGACGGAGATCTGAGCTATCTTTACGGAAAGACCTTCACGTCCGAAAAAAAACTGGAAATTCCTTCCCAAAACGCTTGACAAGCGTTTTTCCTTATGTTAATATATGAACAGTTATTCATATATTGATATGGAGGCGTCTATGAAAGTATGTGACCATGAGGCCGAGCACGAGCTCGCCACTCAAAAGGCCAAGGCGAACATGCCCGCCGATGAGGATGTCGCGCGGGTCGCCGCGGCATTCAAATCCATCTCCGAACCCTGCCGTCTGAAGATCCTTTTCGCTCTCAGACAGGGGGAACTTTGCGTTCTGCACATCGTGGAGGCAGTGGGGGGGACGCAGTCGGCGGTCTCCCATCAGCTCCGCCTGCTGAAGGCAAACGGCATCGTAAAATCCCGCCGCGAGGGGCAGAACATCCTCTATTCCCTCGACGACGAACATGTCCTCGCCGTGCTCGAGCTCGCCTGCGCGCACCTGCACTGCCATTTTTGAGGAGAGACCATGGATAAGATCGTCAAAATCAAGGGGCTCGATTGCGCGGCCTGCGCGGCAGAGCTCTCCGAAGAACTTGAGGCCATCGAGGGCATTTCCCATGCCTCGGCCGACTTCATCAACCAGCGCGTCAGTCTCTCCTACGAGAGCGCGGAGGCATTTGAGAGGGCCGTGGACGTCATCTCCCATTTCGAGGAAGTGGAGATCGTCGACGGCAACGCCCCCGAGAAAAAGGAGCGTCATCTCAAGGAGATCGTCTCCATTGCGGTCTCGGCCGCATTCTTCGTCGCAGGGCTCATTTTCACGGTCGTATTCGGCAGCGATGAACGCTGGGCTTTTGCCCTCGGCGTGAGTTTCTGGCTCGTCGCCTTTCTCGCCGCGGGCTGGGAAGTTGCCGTGAACGCGGGCAAGAACGCCGTCCGCGCCTTCAAGGGCGGCTTTCACCCTTCCGTGCTCCTCGATGAGAATCTTCTCATGCTCATCGCCGCCGTCGGGGCGATCGCCATCGGGGAATACATGGAGGCCGCGGCCGTCGTTCTGCTCTACCAGATCGGCGAACTGTTGCAGTCGCTTGCCGTCGGTTCCTCGCGGGGCGCGATCAGGCGTCTCATGGAGATGAAGAGCGACAGCGCCGTCCGTCTCACCGCAGACGGACAGGAAGAAGTGGAGCCCGAGGCCCTCGAGGTAGGGGACATCCTTCTCATCCGCCGCGGCGACAAGGTCCCCGTAGACTGCCTTATCACGGAGGGGGAGAGCGAGCTCGACACCAAGTCCCTCACGGGCGAGAGCTATCTCAGGGAAGTGAAAATCGGCGACGAAGTCCTCGCGGGCTGCGTCAACGAGGGGAACGCCTTCAAGGCACGCGTCCTTCGCCCCTATGCGGAGAGCGCCGTCGCCAAGATCTTGGAACTCGTCGAAAATTCCTCGGCGTCGAAGGCCAGACCCGAAAAGTTCATCACCAGATTCGCCCGCATCTACACGCCCGTCGTCGTCCTTCTCGCCCTCGTCATCGCCGTCATCCCGCCTCTCTTCCAAGATCATAACTTTGCCGTATGGGTGGGCAGAGCGCTCAACTTCCTCGTCATCTCCTGCCCCTGCGCCCTCATCATCTCCGTGCCGCTCACCTACTTTTCGGGCGTCGGCGTACTGGCAAGAGAGGGTGTCCTCACAAAGGGAGCCGTCTATCTCGACAAACTCGCCTCCGTCAAGGTCGCCGCATTCGACAAGACAGGCACTCTCACCGAGGGGAAATTCTCCGTCGCAAACGTCGTCGGCGGGGAGAAGGTCCTTTTGTATGCCGCGGCCGCAGAAAAAACTTCTTCCCACCCGCTCGCACAGGCCTTCACGGGCGTCCAAACGCCCTACATCGCCGAAAAGGCCGAGGAGATCGCAGGCATGGGGATCGCATGCGAGATCGGCGGAGCCCGCGTCCTCGTCGGTTCCGTGCGCCTCTTGCGCGAACACGGCGTCGCGGCGGAAGAGGATATTTTGGACGCGGTCGCCGTCTATGTGGCCGAAAACGGGGTCCTTCTCGGACGGGTGGAGATCGCAGACGCCCTCCGAACGAACGCCAAAGATGCCCTTTCCGCCCTCAAAAAGCAGGGCGTGAAACACCTCGCCGTGCTTACGGGCGACAGTGAGGAGCGGGCAAGGGAGACTCTCAAAGAGCTCCCCGTGGACGTGATCCGCGCCCGCCTTCTCCCCGACGAAAAGCCGCTCTTTGCCCGCGAACTCAAGCGGGAAGGCACGCTCCTCTACGTCGGCGACGGCATCAACGACACGCCCGTCATGGCGGAGAGCGACGTCTCGGCCGCGATGGGGGCGCTCGGGAGCGACGCCGCGATCGAGGCAAGTGATTTCGTGCTCGCGGGGGACGACCTTTCTTCCCTTGCAAAGGCCGTCAAGGCCGCCAAGAGGACGCGGAAGATCGTTGCCGAGAACATCGTCTTTTCCATCGCCGTCAAGGTCGCGCTCATGGTTTTGTCCCTCTTCGGTTTCATTCCGCTCTGGGCGGCGGTCTTGGGGGACGTCGGCGTCATGCTCCTCGCTGTTCTCAACTCCATGCGCATGCGGAGAAAGCTTTGACGCTCGCCTCTCGGCCGCCATCGGATGAAATTTTGCGAAAAAAGTTTACGGACAGTTTCCGCCCCGCTGCGGAACGTCCGTATTTTTTGCTTTTCAAAAGATTTATTTTCAAATATCTGTTGACAGTGAACATTTTGCGTGATAAAATTACATTACTACTACAATATACTGCCATATTGTAAGCAAAAGATATGAAAAAAGGGGTAAAAAAATGAAAAAACTCAAGAGTACTTTTCTTGCGGTTTTCGGCGTTTTGTTTCTGCTCTGTACGGCGCTCTTTGCCGTAGGATGCAGCATCGGAAGCTCCTCTGCGGAGACGCCCGAGACGCAGGGCTCGTCAAGATCTTCCTATACCGTCTCCGTCGACGTCAACGACGCGTCGCTCGGTACCTGCCTGCTCTCTGCGGCCAATGACGGCGAGGAATATATCGAAGGCACGCCCGTCACCGTCACCGTTCAGCCCAAAGAGGGGTATCTTGCCCAGCTCTTCGTCGACGGCGAGGAAGTCTCTCTCACGGACAATACATATACCTTCAATATCTCCAAAGATACAAGGCTCGCGGTCAATTATTCCTATGAATATTACGTCCGTTCGGATGTCTATCCGGGCGATGCGGAAGTCATTCTGTCCGACCCCGCAAACGGCATCCGCTATGCGGAAGGGGAAGAAGTCACCGTCACCGTCAAGCCGTACGAAGGGTACGTCGTCGGGAGCGTTCTGCTCAACGGCGTCGCACAAACGCTCACATATGACGCGGAAAACGGCACATATACGTTCAAATTCAACATCACGACGGCGAGTTACGTCATGGTCGCCTGTGCAAAGGGCTGTGAAGTCACCGTCGAGAACGATGCCGAAAAGGGCTCCGTCACGCTGAACGGCGCCGCCTGCACCGCCGATACCGTCTTTACCTTCAAGGGCGGGGAAACGGCCGAACTTTCCGTCGTCGCCAAGGGCGGGAACACCGTCAAGGGCGTCTATGCCTTCGATGAAGGCCATCCCGGCGGCGTGCTCATCCCCTTGGAGAACAACGTCGGCACAGTCAAATTCACGGACGATACCGTCATTTGCGTCATCTATGACGAATATTACGAAGTAACGGCCACCGCCGTCGGGGGCGGCGCCGTGCGTTTCAACAAACAGCCCGCTACGCTCGGCTATGCCGAAGGCACAGCTTTGATCCTCACCGCCACGCCCGATACGGGCAAGACGGTCAACTCCGTCACCATGTTGGCAGAGGGGAAAGAGGTAGACATCACGGACAAACTCATTGGCAACGATTACTCCTTTACCGTCACAGAGGATGTGGAGTTTCAGGTCAAGTTCAGCGACCCCAAGGTCAGCATCTCCTTCAACAACAGCGCTTTCGGAACGTATACGCTCGAGGGCGCGGCCGCGAAACCCGACGGCACCTATGAGGCGGGCTCCGAGCTCACCTTGACTGCCACGCCGAGCCGCGGATTCAAGTTCGGCTACTTCATGGTCGACGGCAAGCGCGCGGAAGGCGTTCCGATCGAAGATTCCGACGCCTACTCTTACTCCTTTACCGTTCAAGAAAATATCGAGATCTGCATTTTCTTCTTTATCGGCACACGCTATAATGTCAAACTCAATGCCGACGGCCTCGGCGGATACGGCGTCACGGCGGCCCTTTCCGAGGACATCATGGGCTACGACGGCGAGGAAGTCACCGTCCATGTGGCAACGGAAGGACCTCTCCCCGCAGGCAAAGCCGTGTTCTACTCCATCGGCGGCGGCGCGAGGAAACTCCTTGTAGGCGACTCCTTCACCGCGACGATCGAGGGCAAGAACCTTTCGCTCAAGGTGTTCGTTGCCGACCTCGTCATGCCCGTCATCACCTTCACGGACGGGGAAGAGTATGAATATTCCGTCGAGCTCGTCGGCGGGAACTTCGTCATCACCTTGACCGATCCCGAGGACGCCGAAGGCGCTCACTTCAACGAATGGATCGTCATGGTCAACGGCGTCAAGGCCGACCTTACCGAGGACGCCGAGGGCAAGACGCATTCCTTCTCCCTTCCGTACAGCGAAGAGAGCGGCGAGATGAACGTCTCCGTCACGGTCAATTGGGGCGAACTCGTCTCCTTGACGGTGAATGCGGGCGACCACGGAACGGCCACGGGCGGCGGATACCTTCAGAAGGGCTTGGTCAGCATCACGATCGTTCCCGAAAGCGGCTACAGAGTGAAGTCTGTCAAATTTACTTCTGACGGCGACGGCTCGCAGATCTCTCTTCGCAATATCGATTCCCTCGGCTCCGTCACGGAAAACTTTACCCTCACAGTCGATACTACGGTCGAGATCGAATATCAGCAGATCTTCACGGTCACCTTTGCGCTCGCAAATTCCGATCCGGACACGGCAACGTTCGCCGTCACGACCGATCCTTCGAACGCATTCAGCAAAAACACGGGGAACGTTTGGACGCTCGACAGCGGCACGAGGTACGCCTTCACGGTCACCGCAAACACAAATTACAGCGTCAGATCCGTCAAGATCGGCGCTGAAGAGAAGATCACGGCGCCCGCTGACACGTTCACTTTGGACAACTTGACCCTTACGGCCGATGTCCGCGTCGAAGTGCAGACCGTCGCCCTTGTCGCCGTCAGCTGGTCGGTCGTCGGCCCCGCAACGCTCTCCGTCAAGAACGGCCAAACCGAACTTGAGTCGGGCGATATGGTCGAAAAGGGCGCCGCGCTCACCGTGAAGGTAAGTTTGAACTCGGGCTTGACGTCGTCGGATTATGTCATTACGCTCACCGCGAACGGTGACGAGCAGACGACAACAACAGACACTTACACCGTCACCGCCTCTGCCCAAACGACGCTCGTCGCCACCGCCGCGAAGAAACTTGAAAATCTTCCCGCAGCGCCTTCAACTGCTCCCTCAACGTGGGGCACATGGACGAGCATGGGCAGCACAGCAGGTGCATCTTCGGAGCAGCTCGTATTCACCCAAAACACCCTCGTCATCGGCACCGACCCCGTCAAAGAGATCACGACGGAAGGCGCCGACGGCAGCACTGTTTATACGCTCACGACGGAAAGCGAAAAGAGCTACACCCTCTCGTGGTTCAATCAGACGGCGGGCTATATCCTCGCGCTTGAAGAGCGCACGGCGAGCGGCATCGCACTCTTTGCGGCCCGTGCGGGGGAGAGAACGACGTACTATCTCAACCCCAATCTTGCAGACAGCGTCCTCCATGCGGTAGCCGATGAGGCCCTCAACGGCACATGGAAGGCGGACGGCAGCGAGCTCACCGTCGGCGCCAATGCAGGCAAGATGACCTTGACCCTCGACGCTACATCCGCAACATACATCATCAAGGTTTCGGGTGAGCTCTACTTCATCATTCTTAGTGATGACATCCTGCCCTATGTCATGACCTATCAAGAGGGCGCTCTCACCTTCGACGGCACGTCCTACACTAAGCAGACCGAAGAGGTGGAAAAAACGATTACGGGCTATGGGGCGGCAGATCTCCTTTCCGATAACGGCATGAAGATCATTGTCCGTATCATATCCAATGATTACACCGCAGACGAAATTGAGGCGGATATCCAACTTCAGATCGGGGAGAAGAAATTTGCTCCCTGCCAGACCCCTGTGAAGGATAATAATGTTTTCCTTACTTATTTCCTCATCTCGGGCGAAAACGGCGTGACGAGTTTGAATATCGATAAATACACAATTCAACTTCTCGTCAAAGGGCAGGTTGTTTCTGATTGCCCCGTGACCGGTCTCTCGGGCAATGTAAAGGTTACGCAGGGCGGAAGAGATTATGTAATTTCCATGGAAGAAGGGAAATTCATGCTCACGATCAGCAAATCCGCGACGGAATACGCTGTGTCCGTTTCGATGACGGGCAATGGTTCCGAGGGCGACTTCGGTTATGAACTCAAGAAGAACGACGGGGCCGTGTTCAACCCCGCGACCGATAAAGTCAAGCCGACAGACACCTTGACGCTCACCGTCAAAGTCCCCGAAGGCTACACGGCTAATGTAAAGACCGAACATTGCAACGCTGTGGGGACTTCGGAAGCGAACGTCTATACGATCGATCAATTCGGCGAAGGTGCGAAGATCACGATCGCGTATGAAGGAGGTACGCAACCCGAGCCCGAAAAGAGCGTATCGTTCAACGGATTTAGCGTGTTTGCGTCCTCGTTGGGCGGTGTGGACGTCGATCGAATGGATTTGACGGTAGATTTGAAGGGCTTCAGTGATGCAACAACGGCGGCAAAGGGATCAAAATTGATTTATGGAACGGGAGAAAACGATTATATCGAGGCAATTCAAGATTTTACGGTATCCAATGTTCTTTCGTTTAATGTCGGCAATATCCCTGTTCCCGAGAACGGCGAAGCCTATACTTTGAAAATTCTAATCGACGGTATGACATTTGATGTCGTAACAACGGCGGGCCTTCCCGCTGAAACCACATTGCACCAAAAGAAGTATACTTTAACGAAGGACGGAAACAATACTGTTCAATTAAAAATTGAAAATGTTTCCCAAGGCGGCACCGATCCTCAACCCGACCCCGAAAAGAAAGTTACGGGATATGGCGGAACCTTGATGGACAAAGGGAGCTTTAATGGAGTGGACGGCCTCAGAATCGTTTTGAATATCATTGTCGAAGGTTATTCAAAGAGCGACATTGAGACCAGTTTCAAGCTTAAGATTGGCGATAAGTTCTATAGCTATCATGAAGTTGCAGGCGGCGACAAAAATTATGCCGTATATTTCCTTGTCACGGGAAACGAAAACGGCATAGATAAATTTGAAAACAATGTCTATTCCGTTGAACTCTATGTCAATGATACACTTGTCTCTTCAAATCCCTGCGTTTCTGTCGAAAGCTCACAAAAATCGCAAGACCTTGGAACGAAGACGTATACTTTGAGTGTAGAAGAGAATGCGCTGAAACTCACGGTCTCGGATAAAGTGGTTTCCGAAACGAAACTTCTGAAGGATTTTTCCAATGCCAATATCGTGAACGACTCTATTTTTATCAGATTCAAGTATGAGGGATATGCCAACAGTGAGGACTTGAGGAAGGTTTTGAAACTCAATATCGACGGTGTGGAAGTTCTCGCCACTTCTTTGAACGGTGATGTCGCGCAGTTCCTTCTTACCAATAATATTATCGGCACGATTCCGAACGGAAAACATCAATTAAAACTGCAGACTGATGTCGGCGAGTACACTTCGATTTGCAGCAATGTAGATACAAGCGGCAATCGATCTGAATACAATGGGAAGATCTTTACGCTCACAAAAGAGGGCGACAATATGTATCTTACCGTTACGGATAAGCCTACGGAATTTGATGTCAAGGTTGACGTTTCCGGGAAACCCGATGATGTGGCAGAGCCCTGTTATGAACTTACAAAGGGCGGTGTAGCTTTCACAAGCGAAAACAAACTTTCCGTCAGCGAAACGTTGGATTTGCAGGTGAAAACAACCGAAGGCTATAGGGCGGATGTTTCTGTTACAGGTGCCACGTTGACGAATGTCGGAGAAAACATGTACACAATTTCGGAACCTACCGACACGGTCACGATAAAGATCGTGTATCGTAGTGCAAGCGAGCCTTTGGGTACAGCCTATGGTTTCCATAATGTCGCATTTTGGGCTGATAACGGTCTTGACATCACAATCAACATCTGGCTCTTTACGACAGGATATTCGATAGAACAGGTACAAGCAGCGACCCTTAAAATCGGGGCATTTACCTGTGAACGGTATACTGGTGGCGGTGAGTTCGGTCAAGACGGCGGAAACGGTGCTTTGAAACATTTTGTATGGTTCCATGTCAATGACGTGCAAGATGTCACGGATGAGAAAGTATATCTTGTGATTGCGGGTGAAATGCATCTTGTTTCGATAGAAAATTTTGCCGAAACGACAAAGGAATACTTCGGCAAACATTATTCACTGAAAACCAATGAGGACAACCAACTCATATTGACAGTAGACCACAGCTCATCCATAAAGAAAGCATTGGATGAGGCTGATGCAAAAAATAAAAAATTAACCGATCAATGGTCTTATTACGATCCAGAAAATAGGGTCAAAGAGACCAAGTTTGAGAATAACATACTGAGTTTCACATTTGCCGGTCACCAGTCAAGTTCGCAATGGTATGTCATCCAATTGTATTACTTCTCTTCTGAATTGAATGTTGGAGACCAATATACCGTTTCATTCACGATACAGTCGAGCGCTGCGGGCTCTTATTGGTTCTTCGAGCAAGGTGCCCAAGGTTGGAATAAGGAAATCAAGTTTGATTCTCCCAATGCAACCGTTAACTTCCAAAGTGAAACATGTACACAGTCCGATCTTTCGACGATCAAGCTCTATATGTGCCCGAAAGATGCTAAAGAAGCTCAGCGTATCGATGCTGCGACGATCACGATCTCTGATCTTAAAGTCGAGAAGATCACTGCTATTCCCGGAACAGATGAAGGGGATCACAATGACCATGAGAACGAGGCGGCGCAATGGACGAAGGAACTGGAAATGGGCGGGTCCGTGACTTTCAGTGCGAGTGTTGGCGATGTGACGACAGAGGATAGCAATATCGCGATCTCCTTGAAAGTTGGCGATACGTTGCTGCTTACGTTCTTCCTCGACCATTGTGAAACGCCGAATGAAGAGAAATGGGAGTATTCGGACAGTTTAGCGGAAGTGTTTGGTGCACAAGGATTTTCTATCAGCTGTAGCGATCCACAAGCGATCGAGTTAAAACAGGATGATACGATAAATATTACGCTTACGCTTTCCGGTGTTCAACTCGACATTGAATTTCAAATCAACGACGAAAAATACACAGTCACAGCGACAAATTTTAGTTTCCTTTCTTCCCCTGTGACGGTGGTGGTCGAACCGTCGAACATGACATTTTCATCCGCATCCATAGAATAATACGTTCTCCGAAGAGAGGCCTGCGGTCCGCCGCAGGTCTTTCTTTTTCTTTATTCTCTCCCGCCCCTCGCCCGCTCCGTGTCCCCCGCGTCATCCTGAGCCGCCCTCGGCCCGCTCCGTGCCCCCCCGCGTCATCCTGAGCCGCCCGATCGCCCTCCCCCGTTGAAGGGGGAGGGGTAGGGGAGGGGGTTGCCTTTCAAACGAAGTCCGACAACGACCGTCGGGATCCTTCGCTGAGCTCTGAATGAGCGTATGGCTCGGGCCGCGGGGCGGAGGAGCCTCATTTTGCAATTCCGAGAAAAAATTTCCGAAAAATTAGCACAAACGGAAAAAAATATGGTATGATATACGGTAAGGACGATGATGGATATCGAACAGGCAAAAGAGCTCCTCGAGCCCAAGAAAACCACCGACAAGGCGTGGTATCTGGATCTTCTCGATGCGGAAAAGCAGACCGCGTATGAAGAGGATCATCTTGCCGCGCTCTTAAAGCTCCTGCGGCTCGTCTACATCGCCCGTCATCAAAAGCGCATCGCCGCCGTCAAGGCGGAGGCCGACGCCATCCGTTCGAGAGAGGACTACAGCGCCGAGGACTACCGTGAACTTCTCATCAAGAACGCCGAGATCGTCCGTGAGACCAAGTCGCTCAACAGCTACAAGTGTTTCTTCTCGGAGCCCTACTTCGCCCGCATGGACGTCGTCGACCCCAAAGAGGGCTACAACAGCTATTATATCGGGAAGAGAGGGGACGTCAAGCTCGAGATCGTCGACTGGCGTGCGCCCTTCGCCGTCCGCTACTATCAAAAGAGCCGCGTGAACTTCAACATCAACGGCTACGAGTATCGGACCGTCCTCCGCCGCGCCCTCTCCGTCAAGAGCGGCAAGCTCATCGACTTCAAGAACGAATTTCTCTCCGTCAAGGACGTCTTGACCGAGGAAGAGATCGCGGGCAGGGATGAGGAGATCCTCTTCGATCCTTACCTTCGCTCGATCATCAAGAGCAGAAAGGACGATACGGGCATCCGCGACATCATACGGACCATTCAGGAGCAGCAATTCGAGGTCATCACCCGTCCCGAGCGGGAGAGTTTTGTCCTGCAAGGCTGCGCGGGGAGCGGAAAGACGATGATCCTTCTGCACCGTCTCAGCTATCTCATGTACAACAACGAGGCGCTCTCCTCGCGGGACGTCCTCGTCATTACGCCGTCCGATTCCTTCAACGACTTTATCGACGAACTCGCGCAGGTGTTGGAGCTCGAGAAGGTCAGGACGACGACCATCCGCGCCTACTTCTTTCAGGCGCTCAAGAACGACGGCATCGAGCTCAAGATCCCGCCCAAACAGCAAGAGAGCGAAGAATATCTCGCCTATGTCTTTTCGCCGCGGTTCCGCTTTGACGTCAAACGCAAGGTGAAAGCGCTCTACGACGGCATTTTCGGCCTGTTCACCGCCGACGACTGCCGTGAAGTGGCGGCGCAGATCCTCGACGGCTGTGCCCGCCGCCAGACGGCCTTCACCAAGATCAAGAATGCCTCTCTGCGCGTCCGCCGCGCCGTTCTGGGCGAACTCAAGGACAGCAAAGAGGGCGGTTTCTATTTCACGAAACCCTTCCGCGGGCTCATGAACGCCTTTGTCGGCGTCGAGGACTTTTTGACCTTCGTCTTAAAGGAAGAGCCGCGCACGCCCGACTATTTCTTCCGTCTCTTCACCGATTTCTACCGCTCCGTCAAGTATGTCGCAACGGCGTCGGAGCAGGTCTTTTCACAGGCCGTCGCCGACCTTGCCGCCCTCTCCGAGACGGTGGAAAAGGAGATCGCCGACCTCAAGCGCTACCGCGTCCGCGGGGCGGAAGGGGGCGCCTACACCTATGCCGACCGTATCCTGCGCCGCGAGGAACTCAAGAGCGAGGCGGAAAAGATCGCTCTTCTCATCCGCAGCATGGGCGACGGCGTCGGGCTCATCGCCGATTTCTACGCCGTACTGCGCTCGGCCTCCGTCTGCACGGAGCTCGGCAAGTGCAAGGACCCCACCGACATCGCCCGCTGGCTCTACCGCGAGACCGTCAAAAAGTCAAAGACCAAGTTCGGCATGAAGGGGCTCTATCCCTCGGACGGGTTCGCCCTTCTGTACGTCCTTGCCGTGACGGGAAGGAAGATCTCTCCACGCTACGGGCTCGTGTTCGTGGACGAGGGGCAGGACGTCTCGGAAGGGGAGTACGAGCTCTTGAAACTCATCCATTCCGACGCCGCCTTCAACATCTTCGGCGACCTCAAACAGAACATCACGCCCTTCCGCGGCCTCACGGGCTGGGACTTCTTCGGCGGAAAGCTCTATTCTCTCAACCAAAACTATCGCAACACCAATGAGATCGTCGATTTCGTCTCCGATGTCCTCGACGTCGACATGAGACCCATCGGCCTCGGCGGCGAGCCCGTCGTGAAAATCAATTTGCGGCAGGTGACGGGATTTTTCAGGGGCAGGCAGGGGCTCAAGGCCGTCATCGCCAAGGAAGAAAATCTGCCCCTCTTCAAAAAGCGCGGATACAGTTTCCTCTCCGAATCCGGCCTCTCCAAGACCAAGATCAACGTCATGACCGTCTTTGAGAGCAAGGGCTTGGAATTTTCTCACGTCGCCGTGTACGACGAAGGTATGACGGAGAACGAAAAATACATCGCTTACACGCGGGCGCTCAGCCGTCTCGCCGTGGTGGAGGGCGAATGAAGGACATCTTTCTCATCGATCTCGACGATACTCTGCTCGACTTCCCGCGTGCCGAAGAGCGGAACTTTTACGAAAGTCTCCTCTCCGTCGGCGTGACGGCCGACCGCGGTGTCTACGGACGGTTCCACATCATCAACGATGCGCTTTGGCGCAAACTCGAAGAGGGGAAGATCGATCGGAAAACCCTTCAGGTCAAACGTTTCGAACGCCTCTTTGCCGAATACGGCATCGAGGCCGACGCCGCGAAGGTCTCGTCCTTCTACTATGCCAATTTTGAAAATTTCTGTTTCCCGTTCGACGGCGCCGCGGAATTTTTGGAGAAACTTTCTTCCCGCGGCAGAGTTTATCTCGTCACGAACGGGGGGAGCAGGATCCAGCACGCGCACGTCGCGCTTGCGGGATTCGAAAAATATCTGAGCGGCATGTTCATCTCCGAGGAGATCGGATATGACAAGCCCATGCCCGCATTCGCCCGCCATGTCGAGGAGCATATCGAAAACTACGACCGCAGCCGCGCCGTATGGATCGGCGACAGCCTGACCTCGGACATGGTATGCGCAAGATCCGTCGGGATCGACTTCATTCTCTATCTCCCGCGCCCCGCAAAGAGGTTGTATGACGGCCTGCGCGCGTCGAATTACCGAAAACTCCTCGCTATCATCGAAAGTCTGTAAAATAAAAAAGCCGCCCCGCGGGGCGGCTTTTCATATCGCTCAATAGTTCTCTTTCTTGACTTCGAAATAAGCCTGCGGATGTTTGCAGACGGGGCAGACCTCGGGCGCCTTGGTCCCGACGACGATGTGCCCGCAGTTGCGGCATTCCCAGACGGTGACGCCGCTCTTTTCAAAGACCTGCTTGGTCTCGACATTGTTGAGAAGGGCGCGATACCTCTCCTCATGCGCCTTCTCGATGGCGGCGACGCCGCGCATCTGGGCCGCAAGGTCGTGGAACCCTTCCTCGTCGGCCTCCTTTGCCATGCGGTCGTACATGTCCGTCCACTCAAAATTTTCGCCCTCGGCCGCGTGGAGAAGATTTTCCTCCGTCGTGCCGATCTCGCCGAGCGCCTTGAACCAGAGCTTGGCGTGTTCCTTCTCGTTCTCTGCCGTCTGAAGGAAGAGAGCAGCGATCTGCTCATAGCCCGCCTTCTTGGCGACGGATGCGAAGTAGGTGTACTTATTTCTCGCCTGCGATTCCCCCGCAAACGCTTCCCAGAGATTTTTTTCTGTCTTTGTGCCGGAATACGGATTCTTTGCCATAGTGATCTCTCCTTTTGGATTTGATGATGAAAGTATAGCAGATTCCTTCCCGAATGTCAATCCCCTTGGTAAAAATCTCCCGCGTCATCCC
>CANREC010000038.1 GCA_947629535.1 uncultured Clostridia bacterium
CAACGGCGAACATGCCCACCTCAGTCACCTGCGGTGACAGCTCCTCCTCGGGAGGAGCCTTATTTGCTCCGCCCGTTCAATAATTTTTCATTCTTAATTTTTAATTTTACATTCAAAATCAATTGACAAGGCCGCCGCTTTATGTTAGACTATGTGTACGCACCGAAGTGGGTGTAATTTTTTTGTATGGGGTTCACAAGAAATGGCCGTTAAATCAACGAGAGCGAAGATCACGTTTGAGTGCACGGAATGCAAAAACCGCAACTATGACAGTTTCAAGAACAAGCGTAACGATCCCGATCGCCTCGAACTCAAAAAGTACTGTCCCGTCTGCAAAAAGCATACGGTCCATAAGGAATCCAAGTAAGCGGAAAGACGTTACGGAGGTATCGTATGGCGAAAAACAATTCTGCGGAGAAGCCCGTCAAGAAGGATAAGAACAAGAAACCCAACATTTTCGTCCGCATGGGCAGAAAATTGAAGGAGACATTTTCCGAGCTCAAAAACGTCACATGGCCGACGTTCGGCAAGGCGCTCAAGAGCACGGGGGTGGTGCTTGTCGTCGTTCTCATCTTCACGGTCCTCGTCACCTGCGTGAACGTCGGGTTCACCGAACTGTTGGAGCTCATTACCAAGTGGGGGGCCTGATAGATGGCAGTCGATACCGAGCCCAAGTGGTACATTCTTCACACATATTCGGGCTATGAAGCCATGGTGAAGGAGAGCCTTCTGCGGCTGATTGAAAACAACAATTTGGGCGATATGATCACCGATGTGAAGATCCCCACGGAGCAGACGATCGAAGAGAAGGCCAACGGCAAGAAAAAGGTCGTTGAGCGGAAACTTTTGCCCTGTTATGTGTTCATCAAGATGATCTACACTAACCAGATCTGGTATCTTGTGACGAACACGAGGGGGGTGACGGGTTTCTGCGGTCCGCAGGGCCGTCCCATTCCCATGAAAGAGGACGAGATCCGCAAGATGCACCTTGAGGACTTTGTGCAGGACGCCGATTTCAAGGCGGGCGACAGAGTTTCGATCGACAGCGGTCCTCTGGAAGGGTTCATCGGGGTCATCAACGAACTCAACGACGAGACGCAGCGCGCCAAAGTCGCGATCACGATGTTCGGCAGAAAGCAGGAAGTCGAGGTCGAATATATCCAGATGCAAAAGATCTCCGAAAACGCCGTCGAGATCCCCAAAGACGACGATGAGTGAGGGCATGCTCTCAGAATGAGCGGCCGAGCAGGGCGCTCAAGCGTATTACATTGTTAAAAAGTGGAAGTCGGTAAATCTTTCATGCCGACGCTAAAACCACAGATAGGAGAAACGTTTTATGGCAAAGAAGGTAACGGCAGTCGTCAAACTGCAGCTGCCCGCCGGAAAAGCGACGCCCGGTCCCCCCGTAGGTTCTACGTTGGGTCCCCACGGCGTCAACATCCCCGGGTTCACCAAGGAATTCAACGCAAAGACGGCCGCGCAAGAGGGGCTCATCATCCCTGTTGTCATGACCATTTATCAGGACCGTTCGTTCACGTTCGTCCTCAAGACGCCGCCCGCGCCCGTTCTCATCAAGAAGGCGCTCGGGCTTGAGACGGCCAGTGCGACCCCCAACAAGACCAAGGTGGGCAAGCTCACCAAGGCGCAGGTGGAAGAGATCGCAAAGACGAAGATGCCCGACCTCAACTGCACGTCGCTCGAGAGCGCGATGAGCATGATCAAGGGCACTGCCCGCAGCATGGGCATCACCGTCGAGGAATAAGGAGGGCTCGGACATGAAATACGGTAAGAAATATGCAGAGAGCCTCAAATCCTTCGAGAAGGCAAAGTCGTACGACGCGGGCGAGGCGACGGAGATCGTTCTGAACAATGCCAAGGCGAAGTTCGACGAGACCATCGAGCTCCATGTCCGTCTCGGCGTCGACCCGAGGCAGGCAGACCAGCAGGTCCGCGGCGTCATCGTCCTTCCCAACGGTACAGGTAAGACAAAGCGCGTTCTCGTCATCGCAAAGGGCGAGAGGGCGGACGCGGCGCAAGCTGCGGGCGCAGATTTCGTCGGCGCGGAAGAGATGGTCCAGAAGATCCAGACCGAGAACTGGTTCGGGTTCGACACCGTCATCACAACGCCCGACATGATGGGCGTCGTCGGCCGTATCGGCCGTATCCTCGGCCCCAAGGGCCTCATGCCCAACCCCAAGTCGGGGACGGTCACGATGGACGTTGCCAAGGCCGTGCAGGAAGTCAAAGCAGGTAAGGTCGAGTACCGTCTCGACAAGACGGCCATCATCCATTGCCCGATCGGCAAGAAGAGTTTCGGCAAAGAGAAGATACAGGAAAACTTCTCCGCGCTCATGGACGCCATCGTCAAGGCGAAACCCGCCGCAGCCAAGGGCCAATACATCAAGTCCGTCACCATGACGAGCACGATGGGCCCCGGCGTCAAAGTCAATTACAGCAAGATATAAAAACGCTTGACATCTGTCGGGCAAAGTAGTACAATTGAACTGTTCATAAGAATTTGCCGTAAGACAAATTTTGTGACCGCAGCGAATTTCCAAATTACTGCGCAAGCAAAACCACGCTTTTGCGCCCGCGCACTCAATTTGCGATCTATCGCTCACCCTCACGAAAATTTGTCGTAAGACAAATTTTGTGAAATCATTACCGCAGACAACGGGTGCTCTCTCAGAGCTCAATATCCCGTCGAGGTAGACTTCTTAAATTCGATTTTAAGAACCGCTCCGTACCTGTCTGCGTACGGAGCTTATTTCTTCGGACAGGAGGTAAGTATGTCGGAAAACTTTGAAGCGAAGAAGGTCGTCGTCGAAGAGATCAAAGAGAAGATCAACGCGAGCAAAGCCGTCGTCCTCGTGCATTACGAGCGCGTGACGGTCGCGGAATCGACGGAACTGCGCAGGAAGTTTCAGGCCGCCAAATGCGAATACAAGGTGTATAAGAACACTTTGGTCCGCAAGGCGTTTGAAGAACTCGGCGTAGACAGTTTCCATGACGACCTCAACGGCGCATCGGCGTTCATTTTCTGCCCCGACGAGACGAGCGGCTGCTCGATCCTCGCCAAGGCCGCAAAGGAAACGCCCGCGCTGAGTGACAAACTCGTTCCCAAGAGCGCTTATGTGAATGGCGCCTATGTGGATGCCGAGGGCGTGAAGAAATTGGCGGCAATTCCCTCGAGAGAGGTGCTCATTGCCAAGATGCTCGGGTGCTTGCAGGCGCCCATCGCGAATTTCGCCTATGTTTTGAAGGCGATCGCAGACCAAAAATCATAAAAAATCAAAGGAGATCAAAAAAATGGACGTTCAGAAATTGATTGAAGAAGTGAAGGCGATGAGCGTTGTCGAGCTCAACGACCTCGTGAAGGCGCTTGAAGAGGAGTTCGGTGTTTCCGCCGCTGCTCCCGTTGCCGTTGCAGGCGCTGCAGGCGCCGCTGAGGCTGCTCCTCAGGAAGAGGAAAAGACGGAGTTCGATCTCGTGCTCAAGGATTTCGGCGCGAACAAGATCGGCGTCATCAAGGTCGTCCGCGAACTCACGGGCCTCGGCCTTGCAGAGGCAAAGAAGGCCGTCGAAGGGCTCGGCACCATCAAGGAAGCGATGCCCAAGGCAGACGCAGAGGCCGCTCTTGCCAAGCTCAAGGAAGCAGGCGCGACTGCGGAACTCAAGTAAGATCCGCATCCGAAACGGAAATTTTGAGGGAGACGCCCGTCTCCCTCTTTTTTTGTCACGCTGACATTCATTTCGGGTGGCCGCTCATCCTGAGCCCCCTTGCGGGGCGAAGGATCTCATTAGACCTACGGAGCTCTGCCCGTTTGCCGGGATCCTTCGGGCTACGCCCTCAGAATGAGCGCTTTGCCCCCTCCTCGGGAGGAGTGGGGGCGGGGATCGTGTTTTCTGAATTTTCCCGCTTGACAGTTTGCGGCATCTACGCTATAATAACGGCGAGGTATCCAATGAAAACGGTCGGCAATGTATTATGGTTTCTCTTCGGCGGGCTCGAGACGGCCATCCTGTGGTTTGTCCTCGGCCTTCTTTGGTGCGTCACGATCGTCGGAATGCCGTTCGGGGCGCAGTGTTTCAGATATGCAAGGCTCGGGCTCTGGCCGATGGGGAAGATCGTCAATACCGATTTTGAGGAACATCCCGTCCTCAATTCCGTTTGGGTCGTCTGCGGCGGATTTTTGATCGCCTTACTGTATCTCATCATGGGATTCCTTTGGTGCGCGTCCATCATCGGCATCCCGTTCGGGCTGCAGTCCTTCAAATTTGCAGAGCTTGCCTGTTTCCCGTTCGGCGCATACGTCTATTGAGAGCGCCCAAGCCGCCGTAAAACGTCGGCTTTTTTCGTAAAAAGAGAATTTTTCACATCGAAATCACCGAAAGCGCTTGACGGAATCGCCAAGAACGGGTAAAATAAAACTGTATCACATGAGGAGGTTTCTTCCTATGAAAAAGACCATGCGCCGTTTCCTATCCGTCGCATCCGCCGCGATCATCTCCGCAGGGGCGATCGCAATGTTTGCGGCCTGCACGAGCAGCGAACCCGAAGTGACCATTTGTTACGAATTCAACGGCAAGGAATATGAGGTGGAATATGTTCTTTCCCGTTCGGACGCACCCAAGACCGTACAGCACTTCATTGAGCTCGCCGACGCGGGCTACTATGACGGCACCTGCATCCATGACTATACGTCCACGGCGCTCTACGGCGGCGGCTACTATATGAACGAGCAGAACGAGCTCACCGAGAAGGACTATTTCGCGGTCGTGCGCGAGCTCGAAAAGGCGGGCAACGAATTCACCCAGACGGTCTGGTACGGCGCCGAAAAGAAGCCTCTCTATACCGTCTACGGCGAATTTACCGATAACGGCGTCGACAACGAGGCAAAACGCGTGAACGTCCACTCCAAGGGCGCGCTCGTCATGTACTATACGGACAAGACGGCGTCCGCCAAGAACATCAACGTCAAGGTCGAACGCAACGACAAGGGCGACAACAACGAGGGGACAGGGGAGCAGGAACTCCGCTATGCGACGAACAGCGCGACGTCCCTCTTCTATACCTATCTCGGCACGACGAGTTCTGCCCTCGACAAAAAGTATGCCGTGTTCGGCATGGTCAAGGACTTTGACAGCCTGCAGGAGCTCCTCGACGCCGTCAAGGACGAGGCCCCCGACGACGACCCCGAGACCGAAGAGGACGAGAGCCTCGTGACGAAAGAGGAGACCAAGACGCTCGACACGCTCGACCATCGCGCTACGGTGGACGTCTTTGAGGGCGTCGCCGACGCCTTTGAGACGGTCAGAAAGAGCGGCACCGTCGCGACGTTCAACGTCCCCCGCGAACCCATCGTCATCAAATCGGTGAAAGTGACGAAGTATTGATCGGACAACAACATCAAAAAACGGAGCATAAGCTCCGTTTTTTTGTTGCCGCAGATCTTGAACTCACTCTTCCTTGATGTTCGCGATCTTGCCGCCCTCGAGGGTCACGCGGAAGTAGCGGACGTCAAAGACGTGCGGTTTTCGTTCATAGACGAGCCCCGTGAGCGTCGGATCGTCCGTCAGGGCAACGGAGACATATTTCCCCAAAAAACTCTTCAGAGAGCCCGCCTTCTCCCGCAGATTTTCGGCGAGGAAGGGGGTGACGTCGGCGCCGATGAGCACGCTCTCGAAGAGCGCAAGCGCGAACGTCCGCTCCGTCGGGGCAAAGCGGCTGCGGATCTTACAGGAGAGGAGCTTTCCGCCCCTGCGCTCGATGACGGCGGTATGGCCCATGCTGTCGAAGAAGGGGACCTCGGCGACAAGCGTCTCCCCCTTTTGGAGCACCTTTCCCTCGGAGCACAGAAGCAGCTCTCCCCCGCGCGACAGAACGGCAAAGCAGTTTTCGCCCTCGAGCAGGATCTCATCGCCCGAGAGGGAGGGCTTGCATTCCTCAAATTCCTCGGGAAGGGGGATGAGGCGGACGCCCGTCTCGTTTTGTAGGTCGAGCTGCGGCCTTCCCTGCATACAGAGGGTGAGAAGGGAGCCGCCGAGCCGTTCCTGCCACAGGACGCGGAGGACGGGATCGCACCGCACGAATCCGTGGCAATAAATGGCGACGCCGCTCTTTGTATAGTAGAGGTCGATGTGCGGCGGCGGGGAGAGCAGAAATTCCTCGTCGAGACGGAACCGCACGGGCTCATATCCCGAGGGAAGAAATTCGCAGAAGAGGCCGTCCTTGACGTCAAGCTCGGCCCGTTTCTCGAATCCGTCCGCCATGCCGAAGTAGGCGCCGTTGACCATGAGAGCGCACTGCTTTTCGGCCAAAAAAATCACTTGCATATTGATATTAGATGTATAGCGGGATAAAATTATGTCAACAATCTCCCCGAGGTGATAACATGAACAAGATCAACGGCTACACCGAAGAAGAGGCCACGGGGCTCATCGAGTACATCTACACGGGCAAAAATGCGGGAAAGACGCTCTCCTATCTCTTTGAGACGTACGGCAAAGAGCACAGTAGAGCAAAGGGCAGCGTCAGAAATTACTACTACGCCTTCCTCAAGAAACAGGGAGAGGACAGCAGGGTCCGCCGCATCCTCGAGGGAAAGAACCTCGCGGCGGGCGAGATCAAGCCCTTCACCGAAGAGGAGACGGATGAGATGCTGCGGACCATTCTCGCCGAGCGCAAGAAGGGATATTCCGTGCGCCGCGCCATCATGAACGTCTGCGGCGGGGACGAGAAGGCCATGCTCCGCATGCAGAACAAGTACAGGAATCTCCTCAAAAAACAGCCCGAGCGCGTGGAACGGGCCGCAAAAGAGGCGGGCGTCACCGAGGAGAAGAGCTTTCTCCAGCGCAAACTGGAGCGGGAGATCGATGCGCTCTATTCACGGCTCGCCATCGACCTTCGGCGGGAGAACGAGCGGCTCAAGGCCGAACTGGAAAAATTGCGCAGCGAAAAAGGGGAATAACCCATAGATCCTCTCACAAACTGTTGTTAGGGAGGAAACTATGGAAAAGTTATTCTGTTTGGGACTTGCGCTCGGCATGGTCGGCGGAGCTCTCATCGTGGCGAACAGCTATAAAGTACGCTGTCTCGTCAAAAAGAGCCAGTCCGAGATGATGCAGAAGTTCGACGAGATGATGGACGAAAAACTCAAGGGCAACGAGCAAAAGCCTCAGGAAGAAACGCCCGAAAAAAAGGGCAAGAAGTAAATCCTGCAAAAAACAGCGCACCCGCGCTGTTTTTTGCATCTTCTGCCCGCCGTTGGGCGCGGGATGAACAGACACTCTCGCTGTCCCGGCCGCCTCTGCGTTCATCCTGAGCCGCGCGTAAGCGCGTGTCGAAGGATCCCAGCGAACGGGCGGAGCTCCGTAGGTCTAATGAGATCCTTCGGGCTACGCCCTCAGAATGAGCGTACTACCACTTACAGGATCAATATTTTTTCAGACCGAGAAGCTCATCGGCCGAAAGCTCAAGTTCGCGGCAAAGACGCATAAACGTGTCCAGCCGCGGCAACTTTTTTGTCGTTGTGTACTGGGTGATCATTTCGGGGGAGACCCCGACTCTCCGTGCTATCTCGACCGTCGTCAGTCCGCTCCGCTTGATCTCTTCCCGCAACCGCTCTTTTAAGGATTCCACATCGTTCATACCAAAAATTTATAACCATTGGTTAGTAATTTGCTTGACTTCTAACCGTTAGTTAGTTATAATGGAGAAAATTTTATGTATGGAGGCGAAAGATGAAGTCAAAAAGTATCTTTGCGTTCCTTATCGGCGCTGCGCTCTTGTTGGGCGGCTGCGGCGGCGGAACGAAGGACTGCGCGCATGTGTGGGGGACGTGGACGGCGGAGACCGCGCCGACCTGCACCGTGGAAGGTGTGGAGAAGAGGACATGTACGGAATGCGGGCAGGAGGAACGGCAGAAAGTCTCCGCCGTGGGACATCAATGGGGGACATGGAGCGAGGCAAAAGCGCCTTCCTGTACGGCAGACGGGATGCAGGAGAGGGAGTGCAGCCGTTGTCATGAAAAGGAGACCAAGCCCGTGGCTGCGCTCGGTCATGCGGAAGGCGTCTGGACTTCGGACGAAGAGGGGCATTGGAAACAGTGTCCCGTCTGCGGAGAAGCGCTCTCACAGAAGGAGCCACATGTCGCAGAGGACGGCGTTTGCACCGTTTGCGGCGGGGAAGTTCTCGGGCTCGAATATGCAGTTTATGAAACGGAGTGTCACGTCATCGGGATCGGTACAGAGAGCGGCGACATCGTCATTCCTGCGACCTATTGCGGAAAGCCCGTTACAGAGATCGGTGAAAAGGCATTCTTTTACGAGGACATTACGAGCGTCGTCATTCCGGATTCGGTTTTGTATATCCGCAAGACGGCGTTTTACCAATGTTCCTCTCTTCGCCGCGTGCAGCTCGGAAACTCGGTCAAAGAGATCGGGGAGCAGGCCTTTTTCTGGGACAGAGCCCTTTCCGAGATCGAACTGCCCGCCTCGCTGGAAAAAATAGACAGCACGGCGTTCGGCTACTGTGCCGTGAAGGAGATCGGACTGCCCGCCTCGCTGCAAAGCATCGGACAGGAGGCGTTCTATAACTCCGCTTTGGAGAGCGTGACGATCCCTGCGGGCGTCACGGAACTTGGGGAACGCATATTCTATCAATGCAAATCCCTGCAAAGCATACGGTTTGAAAGCGGGATCAAGGAGATCCCCGAGAACATTTGCTACGGCTGTACGGTGCTCTCCTCCGTCACCCTGCCGAACGGGCTTGAGACGATCAAGAGAAGGGCGTTTGCGAATTGCCCCGCCCTGACACAGATCTCCATTCCGACGTCCGTCCTCACGCTCGGCGAGGGAGCCTTTCAGTACAGCGGCCTCACCGAAGTGTCGATCCCCGATTCTGTGAAAACGCTCGAAAATGCCGTGTTCTACAATTGCAAGTCGCTTGTCCGCGCTACGGTCGGAAACGGCGTCACATCGATCGGTAAGAATGAGGCGCTCGGCGGCGTCGGCATGTTTGAAGAGTGCAGCAAGCTCAACGATCTCACGATCGGAAACGGCGTCACGACGATCGCAAGCAGGGCGTTTCAAGGTTGTGCGCTTTTGACGCGCATTTCCTATCGCGGGACGATGGATAAGTGGAAGGAGATCGAAAAGGGCGGCGGAACAGGAACTTGGAGACCAACGGTAAAGAAGAACGGCCTTTGGACTTCCGTCCTTGAGGAAGTCGTCTGTATAGGCGGCAGTCTTACGGGCGAGGAAATGGGTTGACCCGAAACACAAAGGACAGGATAGATCCTGCAAAAAACAGCGCACCCGCGCTGTTTTTTGCATCTTCTGCCCGCCGTTGGGCGCGGGATGAACAGACACTTTCGCTGCCCCGGCCGCCTCTGCGTTCATCCTGAGCCGCGCGTAAGCGCGTGTCGAAGGATCCCAGCGAACGGGCGGAGCCCCGTAGGTCGATCCTTCGGGCTTTGCCGTCTGAACATGCGGGCAAGCTGCTCTCCGTCAGACTGCCTCATTTTGGTTGACGAACGGGCGATCGTATGCTATACTTTATCCATGAAACCGAGGATCGTCGCGTTCGATATCGGGGACAGGCGCATCGGCGTCGCCGTTTCCGACCCATTCGGGGAATACGCCATGCCGTCCGATACCTATTTCCGCACGGGGGACTTTCAAAGGGACCTTTCGGCCGTCTGTGAGATCGCAACGTCGCACGGAGCCGAGCGCATCGTCTGCGGCCTTCCGCTCAATGCCGACGGCACCGCGAGCGTCCAGACCCAAAAGACGGAGCGGTTCATCGCCGCCCTGCGCAAAATGACCGACATCCCCGTCGAGACCGAGGACGAACGCTTTTCTACCCTGCAGGCGAGAGGGGACCTCTTGCAGATGGGGATCAGCGCAAAACGCGACAAAAAAAAGAAGAATGTGGACTCGCTTGCGGCGGCGTACATTCTCGAGAGATATCTTTCGGAAAAGAAAGGAGGAGACAATATCATGAAAGAGGAAACCAACAACTACGACGACGACAACACTGTGGAGCTCGTGGACGAGGAGGGTAACACGCTCACCTTCGAACATCTCCTCACCTTTGAGTACAAGGACGAATGGTATATCGCTCTGACCCCCGTGCGGGAGCCCGAGGAAGAGGGGGAGAACGACGAGGACGAGGAGAACGACGAGGTCGTCATCTACCATCTTGTCGGCGGCGAGGACGACGAACAGCTCGAGACCATCGACGACGATACCCTTCTCGACGAAGTCTTTGCGGAATTCTGCAACCAGTACGAAGATTTCGAGGACGCCGATGAGGCCGCCTCGCTCGACGGCGACGGGGACGACGAAGAATAAGCCGAAGGCATCGGACAGCCTCTCCCGCACGGAGAGGCCTTTCGCTATGAACAAGAGAAATTACGACAAGGAAATGCTCGTGACGATGCAGGAGAACGCGGGGAAACGTCTGCTTCTCCACAGCTGCTGTGCGCCCTGTTCGAGCTATTGCCTCACGCAGGTCGCGCCCGTCTTTCGCACGACCGTGTTCTACTTCAACCCCAATCTCGACAGTGAGGAGGAATATCTCCGCCGCAAGGGCGAGCAGATCAGACTGCTGAAGGAGACGGGGGCGGCAGATCTTCTCGACTGCGACTACGAGCCCGAGGCCTTCCGTGAGATCGCCGAGGGGTACGAGGACGAACCGGAAGGGGGCGCAAGGTGCAAGCGGTGCTATCTGCTCCGCCTCACGCGGACGGCGGAGGAGGCCAAGAAGGGGGGATACGACTTCTTCGGGACGACGCTCACCGTCTCTCCCCTCAAGGACAGCGAGGCGCTCAATGCGATCGGCTTTGCCCTCGCGGAGAAGTACGGCGTCCGATACCTTCCCTCCGACTTCAAAAAAAGGAACGGATATCTCCGTTCCATCGAGCTGTCAAAGACGTACGGCCTCTATCGCCAGAATTACTGCGGCTGTATCTACTCGCGGAGAGATCTGTCTCCCGCGCCCTGCGCTCCCTCTGAATGAACGCAAAGGACCCGCCGCGTCATCCTGAGCCGCGCGTAAGCGCGTGTCGAAGGATCCCCTTGAACGAAGTCTGTAGGTCTAATGGGATCCTTCGCTGCGCTCAGAATGAGCGCAGGACCCGCCGCTCAGAATGGGCAGCTCCCTCAGGATGAACGCCACACGTTTTTCTGTGGCGGTATGGGCTCGCCTGTGAGCAGGTGCCTTGAAAAATCGTCGGGAAGGGGCTCGCCGTCCATCGCCCGCAAAAAATCTATCATGCGCTCGGCCGACCGTTCCGCGGCGGTGAGAAAGAGCGCGTCTGCATTCTTTTCCCCCGTGAGGCGGGCAAAAATTTCGCCCTCCAAGACGTCGGGGTCCGTCTTTCTGCTCGGATAGAGTTGCGGCAAAAGGGGCAGAAGATAGCGGAAATGCCGCCTGTGGAAGTGCAGACAATACCAACGGAACAGAAGGAGCGCTCTCTTGAATGCGCCCTTTTTGATTTTTTTGCCGAAAATGTCCGCGGCGTCCTTGAGATATGCGTACAGCACGCCCTCGCGGGCGATTTTTTTGAGGTCGAAGGGGAATTCATATCCGCGCACGTCCTTTTCTTCCAGCGTCGCGGCAAAGTAGACGTCCCAGTCGTTCTCGATACGCTGGTGGACCTTCTTCTTGAGCCCCTTTTCCTTGAGATAGCCATAGACGAAGGGATGAAAGGCTCTGTCCGCCTCGGAGTGCGTGCAGGATCCGAGGGCATAGGCAAGGCACTTTTCCCGCTCTTCGCCCGTGCGGGAAGAGAGGGCGGCGAGGAGCGCCGCGAACCATCGATAGACGGCACCGCGGTGAAGGATCTTCCCCCAGTTCTTTTTCATCTCGAGAGGTTTATAGAAAAAGTACAGATCGGGCCCCTGCGCTCCCAAATAAAAGTAGTCGGGCGCGGCCGAAATGGGACGCCTGTCCTCTCTGTTGAGCAGCGCCGCCGCGCTCTTTGCGATCAGTGCATGTGTGATACCCGATGGCATAATTCCCCCCGTCTAACGATAGTTTCTTTCCCCGAAGATCCCCGTCCCGATGCGGATCATGTTGGAGCCCTGCCCGAGGCAGAGCTTATAG
Organism: uncultured Clostridia bacterium; assembly: GCA_947629535.1. GTDB lineage: Bacteria > Bacillota > Clostridia > Christensenellales > Borkfalkiaceae > Gallimonas. Next base: position 12,113 of record CANREC010000038.1, read on the forward strand.
TCCCCGCTCATGCCCATGGAGAGGAAGGCGACGTCCGCATTCCTTTCCCGCAGCGTCTCGAAGAGGGAACGCATCTTTCGGCAGAGGGACTTCAAGAAGTCCTCGTCCCCGTGTTCGGGCAGCATGGCCATGAGGCCGCGGATCCTCGTGCCCGCGAGGGGAGCGATCTCCCCGTACGCCTGCTCCGCCTCGGCAAAGGGGATCCCGCCCTTGTTTTCTTCGCCCAAATTGATCTCGAGGAGAATGTCCTGCACGACGCTCTTCTGCTGTGCAAGGCGGGAGATCTCCGCGGCGAGCCTGACGCTCCCGACCGAGTGGATGAGATCGCATTTCCCGATGAGATATTTGATCTTATTCGTCTGTAAATTTCCGATGAAGTGCCGTTCGGCGCCCTCGATAGCGTCATATTTATCGCGGAATTCCTGCACCTTGTTTTCGCCGATCATGGCGATCCCCGCGCGGACGGCGCGGCCGATCTCTTCGGGCGTCCTCGTCTTGGTCGCGGCGACGAGAAAAACTTTTTCGCCGTAGCAGTTTCCGCCCCCGATCTCTTCAAGCAGCCTTCTTACGTTTTCTTCGATGTTCATAGCCTTTTTATCGTACATCATTTTACCGAAAAAAGCAAGCGGCGGCGGCAAAATGCGAGGTTGATTTCTTGACAGAATCGCTGTTTTCTTGTAAAATAAACATATGATTATTTTGGGGCTTGACCCCGGATTCGGAACGATGGGCTATGGCGTCATCGAAAAGGACGCACGCGGGAATTGCGCCTGCGTCAGCTACGGCGCCGTCAAGACCCCGACTGCCGAGAGCTTTCCCGTGCGGCTGTGCATTCTCGAGGAAAAACTCAACGCCATTTTCGATACCTATAAGCCCGACGAGGCCGCGATGGAAGAGCTGTTCTTCTCCAAGAACATCACGACGGGCATCGCGGTGGCGCACGCGCGGGGGGTCATGCTGCTCACCTGCAACAAGCGCTGCGGGAAGATCTTCGAATACACGCCCAACCAGATCAAGCAGGCCCTCACGGGCTATGGGGCGGCGGACAAACAGCAGATGCAGCGCATCGTCGCCTCGCACTTGCGGCTGAAGAGCATTCCCCGTCCCGACGACGCCGCGGACGCCCTCGCCGTCGCCCTCTGCCACGCCTTCACGAGCAGATTTTCATCGATGTTTGGAGTGAAGTAGTTTCGATGGATCCTTTTCAAGGGCGAAAAGGATCCATCGTGGGGTTAGGTTGCGCCATTCGCTTGTGCTCCGCTGCCGCCCGCCCCGCCTTTCATTCGGACATTTTTCAATTCACCGACTTGTCAGGAGAAAAACTATGATCGGATACTTAAAAGGAACGGTCAAATACCTCGATCCCGCGTATGTTCTCATGGAAGTGAACGGCGTCGGGTATGAAGTCGTCTGCTCGGGCGCGGCCTTCTCGCGCCTCTCGGGCGTCAGAAAGGGGGAAGAAGGGGAGGTCTACTGTTATCTCAAGGTCTCCGAGGACGACATCACCCTCTTCGGCTTTGCCGACCCGCAGGAAAAATCGCTCTTCCTCAAACTGACGTCCGTGCAGGGCGTGGGCGCCAAGCTCGCGATGAGCGTGCTCTCTTCGATGCGCCCTTCCGAGGTCTCCGAGGCCATCGCGGCCGCCGACACCAAGCGGCTCTCCGCCGTCAAGGGCCTCGGGAAAAAGACGGCCGAACGCATCATTTTGGAATTGCACGGCAAGATCTCGGCCGATGAGCTCCTCGGCGCCGACAGCGTGGGGGGCAGAATTTCCGCTCCCGTAAACGCAGGGGACGAGGACGCCGTGTCCGCCCTCATGGGCATGGGATTCACGCGGCAGGAGAGCGCAAGAGCCGTTGAGCGGGCAAAGGCCAACGGCGCAGTGACGGTGGAAGAGATCCTCGCCCTCGCGCTCAGGGGCATGTGAGAGGTAGCATATGTTTGACGACGAATTTGACGAACAATTTACCGACGAGCGGCTGCTTTCGGGCGCCAAAACCGAATACGATCTCGAGGAGAACGCGCTCCGTCCCAAGACGCTCGAGGACTACGTCGGACAGGACAAAGTCAAGGAGAATCTCTCCGTCTACATGACGGCGGCCAAACAGAGGGGAGAGGCGCTCGACCACGTCCTTCTCTACGGTCCGCCCGGGCTCGGCAAGACGACGCTTGCGCACATCATCGCCAACACGATGGGGACGCAGATCAAGCTGACTTCGGGCCCCGCCATCGAGCGGCAGGGGGACCTCGCGGCCATTCTCTCCAACCTCAACGAGGGAGACGTGCTCTTCATCGATGAGATCCATCGTCTCAACCGCACCGTCGAGGAGACGCTCTATTCTGCCATGGAAGATTACGCGCTCGACATCATCGTCGGCAAGGGCCCCATGGCGAGGAACATCCGCCTGCCCCTCAAGAAGTTCACCCTCATCGGCGCGACGACG
>CANREC010000039.1 GCA_947629535.1 uncultured Clostridia bacterium
CTCGAAGTTGCGGCCGCCCATGACGCTGCGGTGCAGGTTTGCCCCGGGGCCGTACCAACCGCTGATGCCGAGCGCCGCGGCCTCGATGCCGATCGCGCGTCCCACCTGGTAAGCGGTGTAATAGTCCCATGTAGAGGCGAGGATGGTGGAGCTCGGATAGCAGACGGCTTTCAGATTTCCCTGACCGGTGACGCTGTTGTTGAACCCTGTGGGGCCGTCGGAGTCAACGGTCTTGGGCTTGTTGATCTTCTCGATCGCCATCGTCCCGAAACCTGCCCGCACGATGAGTTCGCCCATTTCCGATATGGAGAGCTGGCTGACGAGTTCGTCCCACATCGGGTCGTCGTAGTCGAGGCCCGAGAGGTCGTCGAGCATCCATGTCGTATCCTTGGAATCGAATTTCGGCTCGGTGGCCTCGGACATCGTCGTCGGCGTCTGCGTCACATAGTGTATGTCGTTTTTGAGCGTCTGGCCCATGTTACGGTTTTCGGCCTTTTCGGCGGGGAAGGTCCCCACGAAGTCGGAGCGGGTCATGTAGGTGAGCTTGGTCGGTTCCTCGCTGCCGTCGATGGAGTGCGCCTTATTGACAGCGGGTTCATAGATGGTGCTCGATGCGCCCGAGGTCGTGTTGGTGTAGGTCGTGAAACGGTTCTTCACGGGATTTCCCGTCACGCTGTCCGTCTCATAGCGGTAGCCGTCCGCGGGGACCGTGAACGTGTAGGAGTTCTTGCCGTCGGGATTGGCCGTCTTGGCGGGCGTGTGGGCGTCGGTGCGGAAGGAGAGCGTATATCTCCCGCCCTCGAGCTCATAGCCCATAAAGGCGTTGTTGTTGCGGTCGTAGCAGTCGTAGGACTTCATGTCCTCGACGGGGATCTTGATCGTGATCTGCTCGACGTCCTCGGGTTTCAGAAGGCCCGTCTTTGCGAAGGCCGCAAGATTGACGGCGCTCTTCTCGATCCCGCCCTTCGTGTAGGGAGGGGTGTAGTAGACCTGAATGACGTCCTTGCCCGCGACGAGGCCCGTGTTTTTGACGCTCATGAGGATCTCGATGGTGCCGTCCTTGGGGAGGACTTCATTGTCCGAATAGTTGCAGCTGATAAGTCTCCATTCGAATTGGGTGTAGGAAAGTCCGTAGCCGAAGGGGAACTGGACGACGTCCTTATACCCGTTTTCGAGACCCCATCGGGTCTTGGCGAAGTTGGTTTCCCAAAATCCGTCCGCATCCGCCGTCTCATACCATTTGTAACCGACGTAGATGTCCTCGAGGTAGTCGGAATACTTGTTGATACGCGTGCCGAGCGAGGTGTCCGTGCTGATGTCGAGGTAGGAGCCGACGCCCTCACGGCCCGAAGTCGCATAGGAGGCCGCCGTAGAGATATCATAGGCCCATGTGTCGGTGAGGTGGCCGGAAGGGGAGCTCTTCCCGACGAGCAGGTTCGCAAGGCCGATGGTGCCGCGCGTCCCCGGGAGCCCCATGAAGAGGGCGGCGTCGATCTTGTCGTTTTCGAGGAATCCCGCCTCCATCGGGTTGGAGGTGTTGAACACGACGATGACCTTGTCGAAGTTGTTGCAGACGACTTCGAGCATGGCCTCCTCGCGTGCGGAGATGGACTGAAGCTTGCGGCTCGTGTCGTTCGCGGCGTTCTGGATATACTGGATCTTGGAGTAGTCGTTTCCTTCGCCGAGGAGCCGTCCCAAAACGACGATGGCAGTATCCGAGTAAGATTTTGCCTGTTGGATGCGTTCGTCCGTGTAGAAGGAGCTGTCCGCCTCGACCACGCCGTAGTATTCGCGGTAGAGTTCATCCGTGTAGGCCTCAATGACGTAGTTGCCGCTCTTGACGTGGCTGTAATTGAGGTCGTCGTAGGCCTTTGCGAGTTCGGGGTTGTATTCGATGCCCGCCTCTTTGAGTCCGCCGAGGAAGGTCACGAGGTCGTTGCGGGAGCCCGTGCCCGAGCCTGTGCCTTGCGGGATGGATCCGTCGTCCGAGCCCGCCCAGCCGAACACGTTGACCTTTGCGTTCTCGCTCAAGGGGAGCGCTCCGTTGTTCTTGAGGAGCACGGCGCCCTCCTCTGTCACCTCTGCGGCGAGCGCGTTGCCCGAGGCACGCGCCGCCATCGTTTCGGTGGAGTTCTCATCGAGACCGAACCCGCAGAGGTATTGGGTGATGATGTTTTTGAAGTTGTAACAGACGATATTGCCGACCAGAAGGGCCACCAACAGGATGGCGATGAGGGAAAGGCAGACCGTCCGCACGATGATCTTCTTTTTGGTCATGGTGCCTCCTTATTCGCCATAGCCCGAAACCGTGAGCTTAAAGCAGTCGATGTTGAGGTTGATGCCCGTGTGCTCGATGACGAGGGTGTATTCACCCGCTTCGAGTTCGTAGGTGCCGAACGAAACGTCGATCCAGTTCCAATAGGTGCTCTCATCCTTCGGAAGAGAAATATCCGTGAAATCGATCTTTTGGCCGTTGAAGGTGATCGTGTCATTGGCATTCATGTCGTAGGCATTCGAATCTCCCGTGGAGAGCCTGCCGACGATCTTGACCGTTGCGGCGGCTTCAAGACGAATAGTGACGGTGAGCTTGGAGCCTGCAGTGAATCCGCAGATGCTCTGTCCGCCGCTCGTCTCGGGTCCGTTGTTGGGAGATTCCACGAATCCTCTTTCTGCTGCCGCAAAGTCTGGGCGGAGTATGAGTTCGCTTGTGTCAAGATCTTCGGCCTCGATGACGATCTCGCCGTTCTTGTCGACGGTCGCGTCGGCCGTGGTGGCGGGAGCGGGCTCGGCTGTGCCGTAATCGGAGACGGTGAACTTGAAATAGTCGGTGTTGGGGCATCCGCCTACGATCTCGAGCGTGAGCGTATGATAGCCTGCCTCAAGAGTGTGCGAACCGAGATCGACGGGTTTCCAGTTATAATAATCGTTGTTGTTTTCTCCTCTGCCGAAAGAGACCTGACCGGGATTGGCGAGAAGGGTCTCGTCGAGCTTGAAGTTGACGTTGTTCGTAAAGTCGAAGGTATCTTCATATTTTGCCATCATCGCCTGAATGGCGACTGTTGCCTTTTGCTCGAGGCGGAAGGTGACCTTCACCTTGTTCCCTGCGACACCGAATGCAGCGAGGCACGCGCCGCCGCTTGCAAGGGCGGTCGTCTCCTTGAAGGAATCCTTGCCCTGTTGATATTGGTTGCCCGTCATGTCAAGATCTTCGGCCTCTACGGTAAATTCGCCGTTCTTGTCGATCTTGACGTCGTAGGGATCCTCTGCGGGTTCGTTCACGGTGATCTCGATCTCCGCCGTTTTGCCGCGATAGGTGACAGTGACCGTATCGTCCTCCACGGTGAGTTTGCCGCTGGGTTCCCAAGTGTAGCCCGATGTCACTTCCTGCGTGGTGTTGTCGGCAAAGTGTGCCTCAAGGACGAGCCCTTCGGGATCGAAAAGCTGTCCTGCCTCATAGGTGCGCGTGGCAGGCTGCGTTTTCACGGTGATGCTTGTGAGCTCGGCTTCGAATCCGCCCCACTTGCGCACATAGTATTTCATGGCGTCGATATTGCCGACGCCGCCCTTGACGACGATGCGGAACTCATGCGCGCCTGCTTTCAGGTCAAGAAGGCCGAGGCTGGTATCCTTCCAGTTCCAGTAGCCGGCCTGACCGTCGGGACGGGGCGTTCCGTCCTGAATGTCCTTGTCCTCCACATCTTCGAGGAGTTTGCCGTCGAGATAGAATTCGCAGGCGTCCTTAAGATGGATATGCGCGTCGATGGAGGCGGCGATCATCATGGGTTCGATGGTCGCGTCCTCGGCAAGGTTGATGCGGGTCGTAAATTCGCTGGGAGCGACGATGGCCGCAAGGCTGGTATTTCTGCCGCTCGCGTCGGTGACGCAGTTTTCAAGCCAGACCTGCCCCTTCTTCATGTGGTTGGTGTTGAAGAACTCCTCACGGGTGACGACGTTCTCGAGGTCGAAGTCTTCAAAGTCCTGAATGAAGGGATCATTGCCCTTGGAATCGTCGAGCGTGATGCTCGAGATGTGCTCATAGTTGCCGTCCACGCAGATGTCGATGCGGTCGATATAGAGGACTTCGCCGCTTTCCGTGACGTCGAACGTGAGGGTGTTCGTCCCCGCGGGGATGCTGACGCCGCGCAGCACGCGGTACCACCAGCTCATGTCGCCCAAGATGGGATGTTCGTGATTCTCGTCGTCCGCGCCGTAGCTGACGGAGACCGGCTCGAGGGTGGGGATGCCGTCGACGGAGATGTCGCCCGTATCCTGCACGCCCTTGTAGTTGAGGTAGACCTTCATGCGTTCGCCGAGGCCGAAGTTCTCGGTGGTGGAGGGGTTGGCGACATGGAATCCGATGATGACGTTCTCATAGGCCTTGTCCGCCGTGAAGGTGAACCCGAAATAGTTGCCCGCGACGCCGTAGTTGCCGAGGTAGCCGATCTTCGTTTCGGGAGCGAGGGGATCGGTAGCCTGTCCCGTGAGCTGTTTGCCCTCGGCGGCCTTCACGCCCGAGACGGTAAGGTCGATGCTTTCCGCCTCGACGCTGTACGTCCCCGTGCCTGCCGCGATCGCAAAGAGGGGCGTTTTGGAGATCTGGGGCATTTCGCGCTCTGCGATCGTAATGTTATAACCTTCGCTCTTGCCCTGATAGGTGACGTTGACGCGGCGGGTGCCGGGCATGGTCATAACGGGCGTAGAGATCTTGCACGAGGAGAGAGCCACATCTTGTCTGGTCCCGTCGCTCATCACGGCGGTCACCTTGAGACCTTCCGCGGTGAATTCCTCGCCGAATGCAAAGTTGACCTTGGCGCCCGAGGTGTCAAGTTCGATCGACGCCAGCGTAACTTCCTCGGCGGGCGGCGGATCGGTTTCCGAACATGCTGCGAGCAATGTACAGAAAATGGGGAGCAGCATGGCGAGCGATACGATGACCGCGGCTATGCGCCTTCTGAGTTTCAACATACTTTCCTCCTTTTTTTGTGGTTCTTCCACATGAAATTCCGTGATTTTCACGATACTTTCATTTTATCCGAAATCTGAAAAATTTCAACAAAAAATGCGTAATTTTAACTTTTGGACGCGTAATCTTTCATTTCTAACATCTATATAATGAAAAAAAACACCAAAATCGGTGTTTTTTCACATTATTGAATGTTTGTTTTTCACATTTCGTCGTCTTGGTCGGAGCCCTTGAGAGGGAAGAGGATGTTGATGACGAACACATGGTCGTCCGTCGTGATGGAGAAGTCGCCGTGGTAGCGTTCGCAGATATAGCGCACGCTCTTGAGCCCGTAGCCATGATATTCCCGCTCGGCTTTGGTGGTGGAGGGGACGCCGTCCTCGAAGTGCAATTCTTTATCGAAATAGTTTCGCATGTTGACGGAGAGCAGATCGCCGACGGCCTTGACGCGGAGCCCGATGACCCGCTTGCCCTCCTCGAGCGGAAGGGCCGCCTCGATGGCGTTGTCCACGAGATTGCCGAAGAGGGAATAGATGTCGGCGTCCCGCATGAAACTGAGCTGTTTTCCGTCCACGATGAGGCTGAAACGGATGCCGTTCTTTGTGCAGACAAGGCTCTTTTCGGTGAGGATGACGTCGAGCGCCTCATTGCCCGTGCGGACGGTCGAATCATAGATGTTGATGAGATCTTCCATCGCGTGGAGCTCATCCTCGGCGAGCATGTTCCGCCCGCCGATCATGCGGATCTGATGTTTCAGATCGTGGCACTTCATATTGATGAGAGCGATGTTCTCCTTGGATTCCTCGTATTGTTCCTTCTCTTGGTGGCGAAGGTGCTCCACCGTGCGGAGAGTGTCCTCGAGACGGCGCCGCATCGTGACTTCGAACTGAAGAAAGAGGACGATGATACAGCAGAGGATATTGTAGACGCCGATGACGATGAGGTAGAGGTCGTCCGCGCCGTCCGCAAGCACATACATCACGACGGCATTGAGGACGATATCGATGGCCAGAAGCAGGCCGCAAAACACGATGAAGGTCCCGCTCGTGAGGCGGAGAGGCTCGCCGCCCTCGATCCGCTTGCCGAAGAGAAATTCCGCAAAGAAATAGATGACGATGTAGAGGAAGAAGTAGACGATGGCGATGAAGGCGTTGGGGAAGGGCTGTACCGAGTGGTTGCCGTAGAGTCCCGAGGTCCCCACGCTCACACCCATCACGAGCAAGGCAAGATTGTAGATCTCATAGGCGAGATGTTGGACGGTGTATCCCGCGATGCAGCAGAAGATGAGCTTGATCCATGACTCCCGAAAGACGAGTTTTGCCATGAGCACCGTGAACAGAAAGATGACGAGAAAGATAAAAGAGGTATAGAAGGCATTCTGTACGGGCACGGGGAAGAGCCATGCGAGCAAAAAGATCGCCGCGACCGCGCCGATAAGACGGAGAAGAAAGTAATTCCGTCGGTCGAGCCGCCAAAGAAAGAGCCCCTCCGCGATGAGTAGCTCCAAGACGAACTGTACCGACTTGTAAAATTCGAATTGTGTCATCAGAGCGTCTCTCCGAGGTAGTTATTGAGCTTGCGGATGAACTCCTTCCGCTTGGGATGGGAGATCTGAAGTTCATCTCCGCCCACCGTCACCGTGTAACTCTTGAGCCCCGTCACATAACGGAGATTGACGAGATAGCAGTTGTTGCACTTGACAAATTCGGGCGGCAATGTTTTCTCGACGGCCTTGAGTGAGCCCGTCGAGCGATAGATCCCCTCCGTCGTGTGGTAGACGAGACTGTGGCCCGCGACTTCCACATAGAGAAGATCGCGGGTGGACACGATCTTGATGGCGTCGTCCACCTGTATCCGCACGCCCGACCCGCGGCGGCTCTTGATGCGGTCGATGGCCCGTTCGAGCTTGAGCGCAAAGTCGTAGTAAAGCACGGGCTTTACGATATAATCCCACGCGTCGACCTGATAGCCCTCTACAGCATATTGGGACATGTTCGTCACGAAGATGAGCGCGACCTCTTTGTCGAGTTCACGCAGCTTGCGCGAGGCCGTCATCCCGTCGAGCCCCGGGAGCTCGATGTCCATGAGCACGAGATCGTAGTTGGGCGTATAGCCCGTGAGAAAGAGGAGAGGGTTATCAAACGTGACTGTGTGAAACTCCTCCCCGCACTTCTGAGACAGCTCATCGAGATAGCCGAGAAGTTTTTCCGTCGCGGCCGTCTCGTCCTCGATGATGGCAATGTTGATCATGCTTTTTCCCCCTGCGGCAAAGCTTGCCTGTCGCCATGGCCCATTCGTCTTGCTGTGATTTCATTATAGCGAATTTCTTGAAAATAATCAAGCCTCGGGGAAAGATTTTTTTCTTTCGGCGCGGGGGATCCGAACGCTTGCGCTCAAACCAGACGTCCCCCGATCCGTGTGCGCGGATGGGGGACCCTGTGGAAGAGGCGGCAAGTTGGAACTTATGGTATAAAAATTGTTGACAAGACAACAAAAAAAGCGTATGATACCGACGAAGAGGGAAATATGGAACAACGGTACACGACTTTTTCATTGCTGCTGATCAACATCTCAAGGTGTGTTCAGAAGATCAAAAACATCGAGATGGCGGCGCTCGGCCTCAAGGGCAAACAGGTGCAATGCCTGTTTGCACTGTTCAATTGTCCCGAGGGGGCGAGCCTCACAAAGCTCAGCGAGGCGTGTTCCGAGGACAAGGGGATGATGTCCCGCACGGTGAAAGAACTCTCTGAGGCGGGGCTCGTCTATGTCGACACAGAGAGGGATCGGAAGTACAAAAATCCCGTCCGTCTCACCGAAAAAGGCGAACATATAGCGCGTTTTGTCGCTGAAAAGATCTCTGCGCTCCTCGAAGAGGGCAGTGCGGGGATCTCCGAGGACGAGCGGACACAGCTCTACCGTTCGCTCGGGATCATCTCGGAAAATCTGGCGGATATTTGCAAAAAATACGACCTGAAATAGAGGGCCGAAGAAATCATTGGACCGTGGAGGACTGTTTATGTGTAAAAATCTTGTGACGCAACTTATCTACCGTGTCGTGCTGTGCGTCGTTTCGGCGTTTGCCTGTCTGCTTTCGCTCGGCATCTTCTACATCGGCGTCAACGGCGGGAATCATTTCTCGTGGGATTTTCTCAAATTCTACACCAATATCAGCAATTATTTTGTCCTCATCGTTTCGATCGTCGTCCTTGCCGATACGGTGAAACGGGTGAGGGCGGGCGAAACGGAAGGATATAACCGAAAACTGCGGACCTTCAAGTTCATGACCGTCATCATGATCCTTGTCACCTTCCTCGTCGTCATTTTCCTGCTCGATCCTCCTCTTTCCGCAGACTATTGGCGAAATATCGGCAACATGTCCTACCATTTTCTCGCGCCGTTGCTCTTCATCCTCGACTACATCATCTTTGACGAGAAGAGGACGCTCTCCGTCCTCGCGCCCCTGTACAGCCTCGTCATTCCGCTCATATATGTTGCATATATCTTCCTTTTGGGAGCCGTCATTCCCGACTTTTCCTATCCATACTTCTTCCTCAACGTGAATGAACTCGGCTACGGCGGGGTCCTTCTCTGGGTGTTGGGGCTTTTGGGCGTGTTTGTCGTGCTCGGGTATCTCCTCTGGCTTTGGGATCGGTTCGACAAGATAGACGGTAAGTGGAAATTTGACTTTCATAACATCATGTTTCCCGAAGGACGGCGCGGGAAAAAGGCGCTGCAGTCCGAACAGGACGTGTCAAACGTGGAGGAACAGGAAAAGTGATCAAAATTTTGATCGACAGCGCAGCCGACATCGAACAGGCCGAGGCGGAGAGAATGGGGATCGCCATGATCCCGATGGAGATACGGTTCGGCGAGGAAGTCTTTCTCGACGGCGTCGATCTTTCTCACAGGCAGTTCTTTGAAAAACTCATCGAGAGCGACGTTTTTCCGAAAACCAGTCAGATCAATGAATACCGATGGAGCGAGGCATTTGAAGAGCTCACGCGAGAGGGCGACCAAGTGATCGCGATCACGATCTCATCCAAGCTTTCGGGGACCTTTTCCCGCGCAAAGAATGCCGCCAAACGGTTCCGCGGACAGGTCTTTGCAGTGGATAGCATGAATGCCGCCATGGGCGAGCGGATCCTCTGCGAATATGCACTGCGCCTTCTTCGGGAAGGGCGGGACGCCGAGACCGTCGTCAGGGAATTGGACGATAAGAAGAAGAAAATACAGGTCCTTGCCGTCGTCGATACGCTGAAGTATCTGCGGAAGGGGGGAAGGATCTCTGGCGTGGCGGCGTTTGCGGGTGAAATGCTCTCGGTAAAACCCGTTGTTTCGGTGGCCGACGGGCAAGTGAAAGTTGTCGGGAAGGCGATCGGCAGCAAACGGGGCAACAATCTGTTGATGCAGCTCGTGGAAAAGTGCGGCGGGATCGATTTTTCCATGCCGTACGGGCTCATGTATTCGGGGCTCTCCGACGAATATCTCAAAAAGTACTTGCGCGACAGCGCAGCTCTCTGGACGGACCGCGTCGACCCCGAGACGATCCCCACCCGCCTGATCGGTAGCACGATCGGGTCGCACATCGGGCCCAATGCCGTCGGCGTCGCCTTCTTTTCCAAATAAATTATGACTAATATTTTCGCGATCTCTTGACAAAATAACGAAAAACTGCTAAAATAGTAGCGATATGAAAAATTTTGATATCGGTGATTTTATCCCGACAGTCACAGAGAAAGCGACGATCGAAAATTTGACGGACCGCTTTAAGGCGAGGCGGAAGGAGCGGAAACTTTCGCAAAAAGCGCTTGCGCAAAGCTCGGGCGTGTCCTATGCCTCGGTCCGTCGATTCGAGCGGACGGGGGAGATCTCGCTCCGTTCTCTCGTCAAACTCGCAAACGCCATCGGCTGCCTTTCCGACTTTGAAGAACTCTTCAAACATGAGATCATTCTGAGCGTCAAGGAGTACAAGAAATGATCGGCGAAGTGAAAAAATCGACGGTAAAATACAACGAACGTCTTGTGGGCTATCTTGCAGTCGTCGAAGAGGGGATCGCCTTCCAGTACGATGCCGAATGGCTGAAGGACGGCTTTTCTATCTCTCCGTTCTCCCTTCCGCTCAAGGGAGACGTCTTTCTCGGCCGCAAGGACAACTTCGATGGGCTCTTCGGCGTCTTCCATGATCCACTTCCCGACGGCTGGGGAGAACTTCTCGTGAGTCGTATGTGCGCAAAGAAGGGCGTCAACTATGAGAAACTCAATCCTCTCACCAAGTTATCCCTTATCGGCGGAAACGGGCTCGGCGGGCTGAACTATGAGCCGACGCAGGCAGTCGAAACAGGTGATCCTCACTTCGATTTGGAAGAGCTTGCGGAAGAGGCGAACGCCGTTCTGAATGACACGGAAAAAACGGTCGGGGACTTGGACGGGCTGTATCTTGCGGGCGGCTCGAGCGGCGGCGCACGGCCGAAGGCGCACCTAAAAATCGACGGGGAAGAGTGGATCGTCAAATTCCCGTGCAGGATCGACCCGCCCGACGTCGGACTTATGGAATATCATGCGAATGCGGTAGCGAAAGGGTGCGGGCTCGACGTCAATGAATTCAAATTGTTTCCGTCAAAGAAGTGTAGCGGTTACTTCGGCGCGAAACGGTTCGACCGTATAGAGGGGAGAAGGGTACACGTCGTGTCGCTCTCTTCGCTCCTCGAGACGACGCACAGGATCCCCAATCTCGACTATGTGCACCTCTTCCAAGTCATCGAGAACATCTGCGCGGACAAGCGCGACCTCTATGAGGCGTTCGCCCGCATGACCTTTAACGTTTTCTACGGCAATAAGGACGACCACGGGAAGAATATCTCCTTTTTGTATGATGAAGCCCTCAAGGGCTACCGACTGTCTCCCGCCTATGATCTGACGAGAACGCCCGGCAAGCCCGAACACGAGATGACCGTATTGGGCAAGACAAACCCCACGGAGACAGATCTACTCGAATTGGCGGCCTATGTCGGCCTCGCCAAAGCAAAGGCGGGCTCGATCGTGGAGAGGATCAAAAGTACGATAAAAAAGCCTTGATTTTCGGATCAAGGTTTTTTTGTGGATCATGAATCGAACGCACAGCGCTCATCCTGAGGGCTTATCTCGCCCTCCCCCGTTGAAGGGGGAGGGGTAGGGGAGGGGTTGCCGTTCCCCATTGTCATCCCGAGCTTGTCGAGGGATCTCCACCGTATTGTCATCCCGAGCTTGTCGAGGGATCTCCACCGTATTGTCATCCCGAGCGTGTCGAGGGATCTCCACTGTATTGTCATCCCGAGCGTGTCGAGGGATCTCCACTGTATTGTCATCCCGAGCGTGTCGAGGGATCTCCACTGCAATAAAGATTTCTCGACTGCGCCCTCGGCTCCGCTCGAAATGACAGAAAGAGAGCCTTCACCCTGTGGGGTGGAGCAACGTATGAAGAGCTAAAAATGCACTCCTATGTGAAGGAGCGAATAAGATATTTTGAGGAAATGGGTGAGCATTTTACAGTGCAATTAAAAGAAAAGGGAATAGAAATAAATGATTACGGACTGAGTTTTGCTCGGGCTTGTATGAATAAAGGAGATATTTGACAATGGCGATTAAATACATACCGTTTACACCCGAACCGATAGAGGGACAAGCTGTCTTGAATTTTAGTAGAATGCTTAAATATAAGGGCGCGGATGAGGTTAAAAATACGCTCCTTCGCGGAATGCCGCTCTATGAAACGGAAAAGCAGGAAATCGTGGGCGAAAATAAAGACGGCAATCTCGTCATCCGCGGCGAGTGTATTTCCGCCTGCGCGTATCTGCGTGAAAAAAATATCAAGGTCGATTTGGTCTATATCGATCCGCCGTTCGCCAGCGGCGCAGATTATGCCAAGAAGATTTATATCCGCCGCAATCCCAAAGTTACGGAAGAGATCGCCAAAGCAGAAGAGGAACTCGAAGATGATGAATTCAAAGAGTTTGAGGAAAAGATGTACGGCGATATTTGGAAGAACAAGGAAATATATCTGAATTGGATGTATGAAAATCTCTTGGCGATCAAGTCTGTCATGAGCGAAACGGCGTCCATTTACGTCCATTTGGATTGGCATATCGGGCATTATGTCAAGATCCTCATGGACGAAATATTCGGAGAAGAAAATTTTGTAAACGAGATTGTTTGGGGATATAAGGATATAGGCGCAAAAGCTGTTCCCTATTTCAAGAAGAAACACGATACGATATTTTTATATCAAATAACAGAAAATCGAATCTTTAATATTCAAAGGCAAGCATTATCGGAAAGCACGCTCAAAAGATATGGCGAATATTTTGATGAGAATGGAATCATTTCGTATCAATGGTTAAAAGATAATAATCCGGGAGTATTCAAAAAATTAAAAGGGCATCCCACCGATTTAAGTCAAGCCTGGCTTGATAAAAAAAATGGACAGCCATTATCTGATTGGTGGGATGATATTTCGCCACTGAAAACACACTTTGAAGAAAGTGAAGAATATTCCACCCAAAAGCCCGAAGCCCTTTTGGAAAGAATCATCAAGGCATCTTCCGATGAAGGGATGTTCGTCGCGGATTTCTTTGGCGGTAGCGGCGTCGCGGCGGCGGTAGCAAGTAAACTCGGCAGAAAATTCATCACGAGCGACATCAATATCAATTCCATTCAAACAACGCGTGATAGATTGAAGGCCAACGGTGCCGAATTTGACGTGCTTGAGGTGAAGAGTGGGGTTTCTTTACACAGGAATCCCATACAGACAATGGAGAAAATTAAATCGGTCATTCCGGGATTACAGGACGACGGCACATTGGATCCCCAATGGTGGAGAGGCGCAATATTTGACAGCAAGCTTGGAAAAGTGCCGGTTTATGCTCCGGATCTGAAAGATCGGCCGCTTTTGGACGAGCCGCTCATGCACCGCATCATTCATGAGGCGATTCCCGAACTAGACGATTCTGTCAAAAAGGTAATTGTGTATTATATAGACATTGAGGATCGCAAGAAAATCGACAAAATGATTCATGACAATGATTCTACGCTGGTCAAAATCGAACTAATCGATTTGAAAGAGCTTCTTGAGGCCTTTGTTACACAGGATGAAATCGAGTTCTCTTGCACGGAAGCGGAGGGGAAATATTGTTTGACGTTTGAAAAATTTGTCAGCGACAGAATATCGCAAAAAATCGATAAACTCAATCAAACCGGATTTGCGAACGCAAGCAAGAAGAAGAAAGTTTTCAAGCCGATCACGATCAGCGAGGAAGGCTTGGAACTCATTGAATTGATCTCCGTGGATTGTACCGCGGGCGAAGGCATTTGGCATTCCGATTATGAAATCAAAATCGATAAAAACGGCTATTTGATCGCAAACGGCACAAAGACGAAAACTTTTTGGGACGGCACGATGACCGTGGAAAAGAAACCTCTCCGTCTTAAAGTTCGCAACATCTGTGGCGACGAAAGCGAAATTAAGGTGAAAAGGGACTGATGGGATATGGAATAGCTTAACAGCGCCGACCGTTGCTTTCGTTTTTTGAAATTCCGTCTCGGCGCGTCGACCTCTCTGACCCGAGCGCTCGGATGGGGACAGGAAATGATCCTGCGACCATTTTCTCAACCGTCCGTTTCCGCCATGAAACAGGCAAAAAAGGGGACTTATGCGCTGAATTAGGGGATCTGAAAATTCCAAACGCAAAAGTATACAGCATCAAGGCGGCTCAGGCGGGCGTCTCGTGACGAGGGGATGTTTTGGTGAAATCGGCCCGATGGGGAGCTCTCTCGACGGACTGTTTTGTTCGGGGATCACAAGCGGAATTGAGGCAGAGGCGGGGTTTCACCCGCAAATTGCAGGCAGAAACTCACAAAAATAAAAAATTTTTCGGAAAGGCCGCAAAAACGCTTGATAAATCCGAAGGCATTTGGTACAATATGGGAGACATTGGGGTGTCGCCAAGCGGTAAGGCAACGGACTCTGACTCCGTCATTCGTTGGTTCGAATCCAGCTACCCCAGCCATTTATGCACGATTCTGACGTATAAAACGCCAA
>CANREC010000040.1 GCA_947629535.1 uncultured Clostridia bacterium
GATTTGGCGGCTCGATCACCCCCTCTTCAACGGGGGAGGGCGATTTGGCGGCTCGATCACCCCCTCTTCAACGGGGGAGGGCGATTTGGGGTCTCAGAATGAGCGCGGGCGGCGCGGGGTCACGCGGCGGTCGAGGTGAAGGTGACAACGATCGTCGTGTCGCTGTGGACCTCAAAGGTATACTTTCCGTCAGGGCCGACGGTGAGCGTTTCGCTGTTCGCAGTGACCTGTACCGTATAGCCCGCGGCGGCATTGACAGTGAGCGTTACCGTGTCACCGTCATTGCAGGTCGTCTTATCGACCGTAGCCGTGCCCATGGTTTTGACATAATCGTCGTCATATTGGACTGTAACGGTATACGTCGTGGGCGCCGTGCTGCCGCCGTCCTTGGTGAAGGTATAATCGGGCGATACGTCACCGATCATAACGGTGCTCATCAATTCTAACGTGTTCTTGTTCGCTTGATTTGTGTAAAGGAGCCAATTCTGACCATCGATCCGCACCGTAATGCAGTAGCTTTGATCGCTGTCGTCGACGCACATCAAGGGTTCTCCGCCGTATGTCACTTTGCCGTCGGCGCCGATCACGATCTTCTTGTCGGTATCGCTGCTCGACCAAGTCGTATTATAGAGCGTCGTGTCCTCCATGACGAGCTGTTCAAGCTGTTTTTCCGCAAACGTAATAACAATCGTGATGTCCGTATTGCCGTCCGTCGTGTAGGTGTAGGCCCCATTCTCGTCCAAGGTGAGCTCCGTATTACCGACCTTGACAGATTCGATCTCGTAACCATCCTTCTCATAAACATAAAGCGTGAGCGTGGTGTTCCCTTTTGCAAAGGTGTAGACATTGCCAAATCCGCCGTCGGGATCCTTCCCATCGAGATAGATACTGCCTTGGTTGCTGTTATATTCAATCGTAACGCTGAACGCATCCAACGCCTCGATCTCGCACTGCTTATAGATGTAGGCCGTCTCTCCGTTGGAAAGTGTGATCGTATCGTCATCGTTGAGGGTCAAGGTATAGAAGGAATAGTTGAGGTAGATAGCATATTCTGTATCGCTTACCTTTACGCCATATACATAACTGGTCTCGACCGGCATATTGAATTCATTGAGGAGCGCAATGCCCTTGTCGGTGACGATGAATTGCTCGAGCTCGACGTATTCTTCTGTACCGTCATACTCATAGCCCGACTGCCATGCCGCGTCGAGCACGACCTTTGCGCCGGCTTTGGAGAAACTCACCACGCCGTCGTCCAGATAGAAACTGAATCCCCAGGTCCCATCGGAAAGGAAAGACTTATTGAAGCTACGGCGGTGCCGGATGCGGTCGTGAGGAGCACGGTCGAGCCTTTGAGATCGCTGTAAACAAGCTTGATCGCTGTCAAGCCGCCCACATCCGTCAAAGTCATGGTGCCGTCTGCGCTCACAACGAGCTTGCCGCCGTTGCTCTCCGTCCACTCGCCGACGAGCAGCGCATGTGCTGTAGCCGAGATCGAATCACGGACATAGTTGACGCTATCCCCGTTTGCAACGTTCATAACGGTCACATAGTTGGCGTTTATGACGCTCAGCATATACAACTCTTCGTTGTAGAAGTAGTGATACGTGCCCGTGTAATACACCTTGAGGGCTGTACCGTCAAGGGAGACTGTGCCGTCATCGCTCAAAGAGAGCTTGGCCTCGCCGCCGACCTCGGAGAAGGTGCCCGCGGCGAGCAGCCCCGTGTCAAGTTTTCCGTCGCCCAAACCATAATAATGGTCTTCGTACGTATCACCATTCATCCACCTGACCTCGACCGCATTCGCGCCATAGAGGAGTAAGATGTTGTTGCCCGCGTCGCCGTCGATCGTGACGGTGAGCTGCGTTCCCGAAGGCGTGGAATCGAAGTAGTCGACATAGGCATCGATCGAAGTGACGGTCGCTTCATGCCCTTCCCAAGTGATACCTGTGGCGGTAAGCGTGAAGGAATCCGTGCTGTCCTCGAGGTTCGTCCACGTGCCGCGGAATTCATTGGGGATCTCCCCGTCTGCAAGGAAGTAGACGTTGATGACCGTATCCGTTGAGACCACAAAGGAATAGGCGTTCTCCTCAAAGGAAACGCTTTCCCCGTTGAGCGTGGCAAATTCCAGACTGCAACCTTCGGCAGGAGCGACGGTGAGCGTGACAGTCTCGCCCGCCGTGTACTTGTCCTTTTGCGGATCGAGCGTAGCCGTGCCGTACGATGTGTTATTCACGGTGACCGTGACGGTGAATTCGAGCTTGACGCCGTCCTTGAGGAAGGAAGGTCCGTTCGACTGTGCGTCGAGCAGGTCGATCTGGCCGTTATCGTGCACATAGAGATAATAGGTGTCGTCGCCGACCTTGACGGTGTAGCTCGTGTCCCCGTCCTCAAAGGGTTCTGCAAGGAACACGTCCTTGTCGCCCCACTTCACGCCCGCGGCGCTCACGACGAGGTCAGCCGTCTTGTCCGTCTCGGCCATGTCATGATAGGTGCCGTAGTATTTGGTGTCGAGGATGAGCGCGTCGCCCGTCGGTTGGGTGACGTCGTGGGTCTCGTCGCCGTTGTTCTTGTCTTTGTCCGTATCGCCGCCGCAGGCGACAGCGAACACGGCGCCGAGCGCAAGACAAAGCGTCGCGATCAGGATGAGCAATGTCTTTCTGAACTTTTTCATGTTTCGTTCTCCTTTATTTTTGCATAAAAATGAATTTCGTGTATGAAACATTTATGATTATACCATATCGTATTATAAAAGACAACCGATTTGTGCTCCCAAAATCTTTCACAAATATAATAATATGTGAAGTCAGGTATAAGCTGTAGTTATATTTCTCGCTCTTCGCCCCTTTATATAAACTGTATATATCCCATGATTATTCATTTTATTATATCCCGTCCCTCTTTCCGCCGCCCGTCGGGGCGAAATGGGCCCCTTTTCCCCGTTTTTATGCATAATATGCGCATAAAAATGGAAAATTTCTGAAATTTATAAAAATTTTGTCAGAATTTATGCAAAAACGCTTGCCTTTCTTGTATAATTATGCTATGATTGCCTACGTTGTGAAACAAAAAATCATTTTTAAGGAGAACTGATATGAAAAAACTCACTCTTTCCCTTGCCGCCATGGCTCTTTCGGCGACTTTCCTCTTTGCCGCGGCCTGCGGCGGCGGAACCAACTATGAGGTCAATAAGGCGACCGACCTCGCTCCCGAACCCTTCGGCATCGCAGTCAAAAAGGGAAATACGGAAGTCAAGGAAGCCCTCGACGCCGTCATCAACGAATGGAACGAAAACGGCAACATGGACAAATACCTCAGCTACTATAACGAGCTCTCAGATGAGGACCTTTCCCCCACCGCGCCTGTCGGTCTCAAACTCATATGGGATCTCTCTTCCTACACGGAAACGCTCGACATGTACACTGAATCGGGCTTTGCCCCCTACGAATTCATCCATAATGACGGTTACGCCGTTTCAGACGGCTCCGCCGCGGAGGGCTCCTACTCGGTTACCGGGCTCGACGTCGCCATTGCGTGCCAGGTGGCTGAAAGCCTCCACTGCAAGCTCGTCATTCACGATGTCTTATTCGATGATATTATCACGAACCTCAATGCGAATTCGGGCAAGGCAATCGCTGCCGCGGGAATCAGCATCACCGAGGAGCGCCAGGAGGCCGTGGATTTCAGCGTTCCCTATTCCTACTCGACGATCTCCGTCGTCTGTGCGGAAGGGGCAGGCTATTCGACGCTCAAGAGCCTTGACGGACTCAAGATCGGCGTGCAGAAGGGCACGAGCGCGCACACGATCGCAGAGGACGCCATGAAGGAAGGCGGCTATACGCCGGACATGGCAAACGCCACGACGATCCAACTCTCATCTTCCACCGAAGTCACGACGTATGAGACCTACTCCGCCGCACTCGCCGCATTGCAGTCCGGGAAGATCGACGTCATCCTCATGGATACCCTTCCCGCACAGCTTCTGATCAAACACGCATAACAATGAATGTATCTTCTTTGATTTTAGCGAGAACGCTGGCCGAACGATTTCGGTCGGCGTTTCTCATCGATGACAGGTGGCTGCTGTACTTCAAGGGGCTGAAAAATACCCTACTTATGTCGCTGTTTGCGGTGCTCATCGGCATCGTGTTCGGGGTCATTCTCGCCATCATTCTGTACACAAAGAAAAAGACAGGGAAGCTCAAGATCCTCTCCGCCATCGCCAACATCTATGTCACGGTCATCCGCGGCACCCCCGTCGTGTTGCAGCTCTTCATCATGTACTTCATCGTGCTGATGTCCGTGAAGAACGGCATCGTCGTGGGCGCCATCACCTTCGGGCTCAACAGCGCCGCTTACGTCTCCGAAGTCGCCCGCGCGGGGCTTGAATCGGTGGACGAGGGGCAGATGGAGGCGGGCCGTGCGCTCGGGCTGTCCTATGGCAAGACGATGATCAAGATCGTTCTGCCGCAGGCGCTCCGCAACATGATCCCCGCCCTCTTCAACGAATTCATCGCGCTCGTCAAGGAGACCTCCGTCGCGGGGTATGTGGGCATCACCGACCTCGGCAAGATCCCCGGGCTCATCCAGTCGCGCACCTTCGACTATCTCTTCCCGCTCCTCTTTGCGTCCCTTCTGTATCTCGTCGTCGTCTGCCTTCTGACGCTCGTCGAGAAATTCCTCGAGAAGAAATTCTCCAAGGGCGACCGCAAGATCGTCTATAAAAAACGGTTCGGAGGCAAGAAAAAATGTGCGACGCAGTGAAAGAACAGGCCGAACCGCTCATCAAAACGGTGAACTTATGCAAGTCTTTCGGCGAAAATCCGGTGCTCGACCACATCTCGGCGGACATCTATGAGGGCGAAAAGGTCGTCATCATCGGCCCCTCGGGCAGCGGGAAATCGACCTTTCTGCGCTGTCTGAATCTGCTCGAGGCCCCGACGGAAGGGAGCGTCTTTTTCGAGGGCACGGAGCTGACCAACTCCTCCGACCTCAACGAACACAGGAAGAAGATGGGCATGGTGTTCCAGCATTTCAACCTCTTCCCCCATCTGACCGTTCTCAAGAACATCACGCTCGCCGCCGTCGACGCGCGTCTGCACGCAAACAGGAAACAGAAACTCAAGATCCCCAAAAAGCAGATCGTCGCCGAGGAAAAGGAAAAGGCGATGGCGCTCCTCCGCCGCATCGGGCTCGAAAACAAGGCGGACGCCTATCCCTCGACCCTCTCGGGCGGGCAGAAACAGCGGGTCGCCATCGTGAGGTCGCTCGCCATGGATCCCAAGGTCATGCTCTTCGACGAGCCGACTTCCGCGCTCGACCCCGAGATGGTCGGCGAAGTGCTCTCCGTCATGAAGGAGCTCGCCGACGAGGGCATGACGATGATCGTCGTCACGCACGAGATGCGCTTTGCGCGGAACGTCTCGACGCGGGTGCTCTTCATGAACGAGGGCAAGATCGCCGCGGACGGCACGCCGCAGCAGATCTTCGACGCTCCCGAAAACGAGGCGCTGAAGTCCTTTTTATCCAAAGTGCTATAAGAAAACCGCCGTTGCGTTTGCAACGGCGGCTCTTTTTTTGTACCTTATGCGTGATAGTAGGGCGCCGAGGTGTACTTGCGGAAGAGGTTCGCAAAGGCGTTGGCGCTGTATTCGACGTCGCTATAGTCCTGCGGGTTGACGAGCGCGCTGTTATGGAAATAGCAGATAGCGCCCTCGCAGTCGATGATGACCGTCAGAGGATAGCCCGCGACGGGCAGACCGAACCGCTCGGAAAAGCCGCTCTTGTCCATCGTGACGTAGAAACCGAGGTCCATGCCGTTGGCATAGGTGCGGACTTCGCTCTCCGTCTCGACGTAGTCCATGCCGTCGGGGTCGTTGACGGCGATGACGGCGACATCCTCTTTGTACTGTTCGTATGCCCTCTGAAGGCCGGGGAATTCGTATCTGCAGAAGGAGCAGGACACATCCCAGAAGTTCAGAACGACGATCTTATGCGTCGACAGGAGACCCGAAATGGTGAGCGTCTGCGCCGCGGCCTGCGCCCGCGTCGTTATCGTCGTGAAACTCGCGTCGTTCATGACGGAGCCGAGGGTATAGCTCGCGGTCGCCGAGGGCGGCGTCATGATGAGAGAGGCCGTCAAGGGGATGTCCGCGACGAGATGTTCCCAGCTGATCGTGTAGCTTTCCGCAGCCGAATAGCCGCCCGGAAGGGAAGTGAGCCTGACAGTGTAGGTGGCGGGAAGGAGCGGGAGCGTCGCGGTGCCGTTGCGGAAGTTCCCCTTGCCGCACGAGACGCCGTTCGAATCGAAGATCTCGTAGCCGATGCCGGCGATCTTGAGAACTTCCCCGTTCTGCCGCACGGTGCGGAGCTGATACTGGGTGGGTTCATCCGCCTTGAGCATGGGAATGGCCGTCTCGCCCGTCCGCTCGTCGCAGCGGGTGCATCCGCGGTATTTGAGCCCGTCATGGTCGAAATTCGCGTCCCGCTCGATGGTGTAGAAGTCCTCCCAGTCGTGGCCGAGGGCGGGGACGGGACGGTCCTCTTCGGCGGTGCAGCGGCTGCATGCCGCGTGGACGGTGCCCTCTTCGGTACAGGTGGGCTCGGTGAGGTAGACCCCGTCGTTCACCCAATCATGGCCGAGCGCGGGGAGCTTATCCTCGACGTCTTGATCGCATACGGGACAATGGACGATGCGGAGCCCGTCCTCCGTGCAGGTCGCGGCGGCCCTGAGCTCGACGATGTTTTCGTTGCGGATGGTGTGGCCGAGCGCGGGAACGGGACGGCTGGTTTCCTCGCCGCAGACGGTGCAAGCGCCCTTTTCTTCCCCCTCTTCGGTGCAGGTGGGCGCCTTGGTCTGCGTCCAGTTGGCGACGGAATGCTCGTGGGCGTCCTCCCCGCCGTCGCAAGCAGCAAGCGCGGGCGTGAGCACGGAAATACTCATGACGGCTCCGAGAAGGAGCGCGAAAATCTTTTTCATACTGATCCTCCAAGGGGATTCCCTTTGTTTTTATTTTATTGGCCGAAAAAATTTTTGTCAAGCGGGCAATACCGCTTTTTTTCAATTATCACGCCTTTTTCATGAAAAGATTTTCCCTCGGACGGAAAAACACGCCTTTTGCGGCGTGCTTTTGGAATTTTTACCCATTCTACTCACAGTGCGGCAAGCCGCTCCATTGCGGCGAACAGGCGCAGCATGCACGGGAAGGCGTCTGCGGACCTCTTGATGCGGAGGCGGAGCTCAAGATCGGAGAACTCGATCCCGTATTCTTCCACGATCCGTTCGACCTTCAGCTGAAGGTCGGCGGTCGGCGCGGGATACTTCCCGTCGAGCACTCCTTGGGTGCTGCCGTTGTCGGTGATATAGACGTTCCCCCCGCTCTCGCAGAGCTTGAAACGGATGGTCTCCCCTTCGGGGGCCGCAAAGGTGATGAAGAATGCGCCGTCCCACTCTTCGACGTCCAGCCCCATGCAGAAGGCGTGGCAGGCGCTCTCGAGCGTGAAGGAGTCCTCCCGCATGAGCTCTAAAATTTCCTGACGGCGACGTTCGAGGCGGTCTACGTCGTCCCCCTCATCTTCCTCTTCGTCCTCGTCGTCATCATCGTCCTTGAAGGGGTCCTCCCGCTGGGTACGTTTGAGGCGCTCCCTGATCGAGGAAAAATCCCAGATGTTTTCGTGTCCCCCGCGGACGGGCCTCTCGCCGAAGGGCGCAAGGGCGACGTATTCAAGGGGACCCTTCTTTTCGATCTTCTCATCCTCGACCAATTTTTCGACGATCTTCGATATCGTGAGATAGTCCGCCGAAAAGGTCTTCTGAAGCTCGGGAACGGTCGCCTTTTTTCGGGCGGTGATATAGACTTCAACTTCTTCGTAAGTGACCATGCCTTTCTCCTTAAAAATCGAATGAATGTTTCCTCTTCCCGTCCTTCTCGGCGAGGCGATAGGTATATTTCCTGTTGAAGGGATTTGCCTTGCCGATGTACTGTTTCTCATCGGAGAGCGGCATATCGGTAAATTCCTTGCAGAGATAGTAGCGCTCAAGTTTGGAGAAGAGCACATAGCCGCAGTTGGCCTCCGTCACGATGCACTCCCCGGGGGAGAAGTGCGCGAGCATGCTCTTGGGGATGAGAGGGATGGTCTCGAACTGGTAGGCGTCCATCTCCGTGCCCTTGCCGTTGAGAACGGATGAGGGCGCGATGCGTGTGAACTGCCCGCATTCCCGCGAAAACTCCTCGAGCGTCTGCGGATTGTTGGAGCCGAAAAAGACGTGCATGTTGAGGTTGTCCCGTATGATGGCGGCGACGGCGTCTCCGTACACGCTGTTGAGCTGGGCATAGGACTGGACGATGAGAATGAAGAAGATATTTCTTCCCGCACATGCGGAGATGGTCGTCTCGAAGTCCTTCATGGGCGGGAAATTCCCGAATTCGTCGAGGACGAAATAGAAGGGAACTTTCCGCCGCCCGTCGGGCTCATTGTTGGCATGTTCGATGAGAAAACGGTAGGCGTCCTGAATGAAGAGCGAGATGACCTTGAAGTGCACCTTGAGCTCGTCACGGTAGTCGATGAAGAGCACGACGGGCTTTTCTCCCGTAAGAATGCTCATATCGAAGGAATTGCAGCTCGTCACAAGGCGCATGGCGCTCTCGCGGAAGATGGCCATGCGGGAGCTGAACATGCTCGTGATGCACTGCCGCGTCGTTTTGGCAAATTCGGGAATGGTCGCACGCTCGATCTGATATGCCCGCGACGATGCGGAACGTTCGCTGAAATAGCCGCCGTCGAAGTCGCTGTCAGACTGGTTGAGCGTGCTCATGAGCGTGATGATCGTCGCAAAGGAGAAGGTGTCCTCGGTGATCTGCGTCCTGCCCGAATCACCCAAGAGCTCGGGACGGCTGTCCTCGAGCATGGCCCAAAGATAGGCCTTGAGAAATTCCCTTGCGCTGTCCTCCCAGTAAGGGTCCTTCGTGTCCACCGTAGGACAGACCATCATGGCGATCTCGTCGATGTCGTTGCCGACCTCTTCCGTCATGAGGTTGGTCCACTGGGCGATCTCCTCGTTGAGCTCTTCCTGATCTTCATAGATGATCCCGTGCAGCCTGTTCCGCGGGCCGTTGGGCGTATCCACCACCTCGATCTCCCTATAGATGTCGAAAATGGACTGATATTTCCGATAGAT
This sequence comes from uncultured Clostridia bacterium, assembly GCA_947629535.1. Taxonomy (GTDB): domain Bacteria; phylum Bacillota; class Clostridia; order Christensenellales; family Borkfalkiaceae; genus Gallimonas. The sequence goes on from CANREC010000040.1 coordinate 9,179, forward strand.
GGGCGTGAGGGGATTCCAACACTCCGAGTGCTTGTAATCACGGAAGTTGAGAAAGAGGATCTCGTACCCTTCCCTGCGGAGCGTCGAGGCCGTGTGGCGGTAGATCTCGCCCTTGGGATCGGAGACGATCATGCTCTTCTTGTTTTTTGCCTTCGCGAAGGACAAGACCGTGGGGACGACATAAGAGGTCGTCTTGCCGAGGCGGGTCGCCGCGATGACGCCGACGTGATTCTCCTTCTCGGAATAGGTCTGGAGCAGCCGTCCGCCGACGCGGCGGCAGGCCTTCAGCACGCCCGTGACCTCATGCTCCGAGAGCTCGTCGTACCAAAAGCTGTTCGGAAAATTTTCCTTGAGCTCGTCATAGTGAACATATCGGGTATTCTCGTACCCCTGCATCAATTCATTCGTTGTCGTCATGGATGCTCCCTCCGAATCCGTATGTGCCGTGTCCCGCGTCGCTGTCCTTGAAATACGGGGACATCATTTCTTCCGTCAACGTAAGTTCGTCGGCACGGTGTTCGCGGACGGCGGCGTCGAGCGCCCCATCGATGTCGTCCATGCCGTAGACGGAAAGTTTTTCCGCGAGCCCTTCCTGCAAAGAGAGACGCTTGAGGCCGTAGGTCTCCGCCTTGACGCGGACACTCTCCTCCGTGAAGAAGAGTTTCTCCGCCGCCGTGAGCCCCGCGATGCGGACGATGTCGCAGTACGCCTTGAGTTTCTTGGCATTCTCCCTGTCGCAGAGACAGATGGGGAGCACCAAAGAGAGGTCAAGGACGACGCCGGGGCGGTTCAGACGGAACTTGCCGCGCTTTCCGCTCTGCAAAAAGTTCTTGGCAGCGTCGAAGGCCTTTTCACCGATATTGCCGCGGAAGGAGAGCAGATAGACGTTGAACACGTCCTCGTCGCAGCCGCGCACAAAGACGTTGTTAGGGGTGGGCTCGAGGTCGTAATCGGCGAGATCGCCGATCTCGATCCGCTCGACATGCGGCGACGCGAAACAGTTCGGAATGGACGACGCGTAGTAGTCGAGCATGTATTTGCTGTCCGAGACGAGGCAGAGCGGACGGTAGGAAGGCAGCGTTCTCAGGTCTGTGTTTTTGAGGGCGCAGAGGATCTTTTCGTGCTCTTCCCTCTGGGACGGACGGACGAGATCGAATGCCTTTCCGCGGAATTCGGCCACACCATGTCCGAGCTTCAGCGGCAGAGAACTCGCCTCGGCAAATAATTCCTTGTTGGGCGTCAGAAGGAGCGTCTCCTTGTCGCGCTGGCCGAGGATCTTGGAATAGACGAGCCGCGCATAGGACTTGTTGTAGACGTCCCGCTTGAGGATGCCGTGACGGAAAGCCTTTTCGAGGAGAAGATACTCCCTGTGTTTTCCCTCGGTGAAGGTCCCGTAAACGGCCGCGACGCGGTCAAACGTCTCCGCATGCCCCGCGCGGACGAGACAGGCGTGAAGGCGCTCGAGATACTTTTCCCTGTGCTTGGGGTCGTAGCGCAGGGCGGCGAAGAGGGCCTCCTCGCTGTTCCAGTCGGCGGCGTTTCTAATCCGCTCAAGGCCGCCCGCCTCGTCTTTTCCGTACACGATCCCCTCCGTCTGCAGCACGCCGAGGGCGTTCATCGCGAGGACGACCCCGCTCTCGGCGGCAGACGTCATGCTCTCGCAGGCGACGTGCCGTGCGTCCTTGGCGTCGTGCATGATCTGGTAGGAGAGCGCGGCGGTGTAGGCCGTCCCCTTGAGGGCGATCGTCTCCTCCCTTTCGCTCTCCCGCCCGACGGCGTAGGCGTTCATCGCGAGGTATTGCTCCATGCGGAGATGGCGATGATAGTCTCCCTCGCTACAAATTGCGAGGACTTCCTCGTCCTGCGTCAGCGCGTAGAGGCGTTCTGCCTCTTCGTCCGTCAGAAGGAAGATGTTCCGATAGACCGTGAAGAGCTCCTTGGGGTCAGAGGAAAAGCGTCCCACGGTGTTTTGGGCCAAGAAGTAGCTCTTGAGCATGAGTTCTGTCAGATGATCGAACATGATCTCCCTCCCCGCGCCTTGTTGTTCGCCTGAATGACATGGTCGATGAGCCCGTACTTTTGGGCGTCTGCGGCGCTCATGATGGTGTCCCTGTCCGTGTCCTTTGCGATCCTGCGGACGGTCTGCCCTGTGTTTTCGGCCATGATGCGGTTGAGCCGTTCACGGATGCGGCCGATGTGGTCGGCGGCGATGATGATGTCGCTTGCCTGCCCCTGTGCACCGCCGAGCGGCTGGTGGATGAGGATCTCGCAGTTCTCCGTCGCGCGGCGCATGCCCTTGGTCCCCGCCGAGAGAAGAAAGGCGCCCATGCTCGCCGCCATGCCGAGCCCGACCGTCGCGATCTTGGCGTCGATATAGCACATCGTGTCGTAGATGGCGAGCCCGTCCGAGACGCTACCGCCGGGGCTGTTGATCTGGATGGTGATGACGCGCTCGTCGGACGGGATCTCCTCCGTGCGGAACTTGTCGTCGAGATACTGTAACTGGCTGATGACCCGTTCCGCCGTCTCCGCCGTGATCGGTTCAAAGATGTTGATAGTGTTTCGTTTCAGGCTGTATTGCCATGAAAATTCTTCTTTCGGTTCCATGATAGATCTCCTTGTCTTGGTTTCGGAAAGAGTATAGCAAAAGGGCACAAAAAAAAGGTGTCTCGGCAAACAACGTTTGCCGAGACACCCCGATATTTTTCCGTTCAACGGTTTTTCTTGCTCTCGCGGGCGTGTTCTCCGAGCAGAGGCGCGCCATAGTAGTAGAGGCAATAGTTCACCTCACGGACGCTGTAGTTCCCCGTCTCAATGAAGAATCGCACGACGCGGTCCTGAAGCTCCGACGTGCCCAGATGATATCCCGCCGCATGGAAGAACTTCTGCGTCTCCTTGGGGTCGAGCCGCAGCCCGATGGCAAGCGCGGCCACGGTGGACTTGGAAGGCATGTAGTCGAGGGCAAAGTTGATGATCCGCGAGAAGGTGGACTTGGAGATGCCCGCTCTCTTGTAGACTTCCGAATACTTGCGATAGCCGCCCTTGTCGATGAGTTCGAGAAGATATTTGCGGAAGGGATCCTGCGCGGGGTTCTTCTTCATATACGATTCGAATTCCTGCTGAAGGGGATCTCCGATGTCGCCGAAGGACTGCGTCTTGGTCTCTTTGGCGGGAGCCCGCACGGCCGCGTCCGCCCGTTCGAGAAGGCCCTCGTCCGCGCTGAACTCGCGGAAGATCTCGACCGTCATCGCGGCGCCCGTCTCCCCCCACTCCTCTGCGGCGTCGAAAGCTGCGCTCACGAAATAGTCGGCGTCTGCGTCGGAGACAAAACTGTTCACGTCGACAAGGACGTTTTGATATCCGTGAGAGAGGGCGAGGGAGAACGCGCTCTTCAGCCCCGTGAAGAGGATCTGTTCATACGCGTCATCCTCGGGATCCGCCGTCCCGACGAGGATATTTTTGCCCGAAAGCTCGGCCTTCCCCGCCGCCATTTCCTTCGCGTACCGCACGGTGCAGTCCGCGATGCACTGTGATTTTTCGTTCCGTAAAATGATTTCCATCTCTTTTCCCCGAGCGTCTCGGGTCTCCTTTATGATTTGATATTTTGATTATACATGATCGATTTTCCCAAAACGATGCTTCCCAAGCAACATTTTCGGGATCATTTTTTGTATCCCCACACCACGGGACGATTGTCGGGATTCCAGTCCCGTGACCATGTGCGCGGCTTTTTCTTCGCCTCACAGTAAATGGTGAGCGAATTGCGACCACCGAACGCATACCCTCCAATGTAAGTCACACTGTCGGGGATCACAATGCTTGTTAGCGACCAGCAACCATAGAACGCCGAATCTCCTATAGAGGTTACGCTGTCGGGGATCACAATACTTTCGAGCGAACTGCATCCACAAAACGCAAAGTCGCCAATCGAGGTCACGCTCCCATCCTTCGGTATAATACTTGTCTTACATCCCGCAACCAGGGTTTTGCTCTTTGTCTCGATCAAACAGTTCCCCGCGCTGTGATAGACGGGATTCCCTGGCGCAACTTCTATACTTTCCAGTGCATTGCAACATTCAAGTGCACCAGCCGCAATCAAAGTCACGCTGTCGGGAATCACAATCCTTTTTAGCAAATCGTAGCCGCTAAACACACCACCCTGAATTGAAGTCACACTTCCATCCATGGGTATAATACTTGTATTACATCCCGCAACCATGGTTTTGCTCTTTGTTTCGATCAAACAGTTCCCCGCGCTGTGATAGACGAGATTTCCTTGCGCGACTTCTATACTTTTAAGCGAATCACAACCACAGAATGCAGCTTCCCCAATCGATATCACAGCGTTTGGAATTACAATGCTCGTAAGCGAACTGCAACCACTGAACGCCAATCTCCCAATCGATATCACAGCGTTTGGAATTACAATGCTCGTAAGCGAGCTGCAACCACTGAATGCACACAGTCCAATCGATGTCACTCTGTCGGGAATCACAATGGTTGTGAGCGAACTGCAACCACTGAACGCCGATTCGTCAATCGAAGTCACACTATCGGGGATCACAATGCTTGTAAGCGAACTGCAACCCCAGAACGCCG
>CANREC010000041.1 GCA_947629535.1 uncultured Clostridia bacterium
AGGAGCCTTATGCCGCTCCGCTCGTTTGCAGGGATCCTTCGGACTGCGCCTCAGGATGAGCGGGCGGGTCAGAATGAGCGGCCCTTCAAGGGCGGCGGTCATCCGAGCGGAAGTCAGTGGCCGTCATGCCTGTCTCCTGCTTGAAAAAGCGGGAGAAATTGTGCGGAGAGGGGAAATTGAGATAGTATGCGACTTCCGCCACCGTGTAGTCTGTCTCGAGCAGCAGCCGTTTTGCCTCCGCGAGGCGGGTATTGATGAGGAACTTTTTCAGCGTGACGCCCTCGCTCTCGTGAAAGACGGCCGAGAGATACTTTTCATGGTACCCGAGCTCCCGCGCGATATCCTTGACCTTGATCTCCGAGAAACGGTGGAATGTGATGAATTCCTTGACGGAACGGATGAGCTGTTCCCGCCGCGAGAGGTCCGTCTCGCCCTCCGTGTGTCCCTCGGCGAGCTCCAGCAGGATCTGCGTCGCGAGATAGCGGGAGCGGATGCTCCTCGGATGTTCGGCCTCCGACTTGAGGAGCATATGCGCAAGGGAGAGAATGTTCTCCCTGTTTTTATACTCCGAATGGGGCGGCAGGGAGACCGAAGAGGGCAGGGCGTCACAGCGGAAATGCATCCAGTAGAACCGACACTTGCAAACTCTCGTGCCCCGCTGTACAAGCGTGGGGGACATGATGAGATATTCGCCCTCCTTCACCAGATATTCCCTGTCGTCGTCGGCAATGAAGAGCTCTCCCTCCGTCACGATCATCATCTCGTATTCAAACAGCCGCCGCGTCAGATGTTTCCAGTCCTTTTGGGGCGAAATGAACTCCCCGAACCAGAGCATATCCACGGGCGTCTCCAAACAGAAGTGTAACATCTTACGTTTTGATACCTCTTTATTCCCGAATGAGATTGTCAAAAATCAACATTCCATTATAATGATAGTAACATATTTTGTGCAAAGTTTCAAGCTTTGCGCGAAAAAAAAGGGGGAAAGACCGAAAATGAAACAAAAAAGGGGCAGGAAAATTTTGAAAGGACTGTTTGCATCCTTACTTTGTGTGCCGCTCGCACTTGGCACGCTCGCAGGCTGCGGCGGCGATGACAAAGACAAAGAGAAGGATCCCGACAGCGGCGTGGAGACCGACGACGGCGACCTTACGCCCGCGGCAGAGGGGGAGATCGCCTTCACGGGCCTTTCCGAGACGGCCGATCTCGACGCCTATGCGGAAAACGCGCTCCAAAAGGAGATCGACTATCTTCTCGAGCTCGACGCAGACAAGTTGCTCTACAATTTCTATGAGAACGCGGGGAAAGAGCCCTATGCAGACGCTCGCTACGGCGGTTGGGAAAACAGCCTGATCGCGGGCCACACGATGGGGCACTACCTCACGGCAGTCGCGCAGGCCTATGCCAACGGCGGCACGTCCGCGGGATCCAGGGAGAAGCTCGGAAAGCGCATCAAGCTCCTCATCGATTCCTTGGCCGAATGCCAGTTCTCCGAGGACGACCCCTCGATGGGCGCCAAGGTGGGATTCCTCTGGGGCGCCAATGCGACGGGGCACCTGAACGACGTCGAGTTCCAGTTCAACAACATCGAGCGGAACAAGGCGAACATCGTCTCGGAGGCTTGGGTGCCGTGGTACACCATGCACAAGATCTTGGCGGGGCTCATTGACGTCTATAAGCTTGCGGGCAACGAGACGGCGCTCACGGTCGCAAAGAACCTCGGCGATTGGGTGTACGACCGCGTTTCAACGTGGAGCGAGGCGACGAGAAAGACCGTGCTCTCCATCGAATACGGCGGCATGAACGACGCCCTCTACAATCTCTATGCCGTGACGGGGGAAGATAAGTACGCCGTCGCCGCCCATCAGTTCGACGAGGACATTCCCACGCAGGGCACATTTGGGAGCAAGTCCATGATCGACAGGATCATCGAAGAGGAAGACAATTATCTTCAGGGGCAGCACGCCAACACGACGATCCCCAAGATCATCGGCCTCCTCAACGGCTACATTCAGACCAAGGACAAGACGATCGACGGCGTCACGGCCGAGACGGAGGGGAGATCTCTTCCCGCCGATTATCTCGAGGTCGCCGAAAAGTTCTGGACAAGGGTCGTCGAGCATCACTCCTATGTGACGGGCGGCAATTCCAACGACGAGCACTTCCAGAGGGATGATTCGCAGTGGTCCATCAAGTCAAACACCAACTGCGAGACCTGCAACACCTACAACATGCTCAAACTCTCGAGGATGCTCTTCTCCATCACGAAGGAGAAGAAATATCTCGACTACTACGAAAACACCTATATCAACGCCATTCTCTCCTCGCAGGATCCCGAGACGGGCATGACGATGTACTTCCAGCCCATGGCGCCCGGGTACTTCAAGGTGTATTCCTCTCAGTTCGACCACTTCTGGTGCTGCACGGGCAGCGGCATGGAGAGCATGTCAAAGCTCAACGACAGCATCTACTACAGGGCGGGCGGGGCGACGTATGTCGCCATGTACATGAGCTCCACCTACAAGACGGACGACGTCTCGCTGAAGATGACGGCAGACCTCGAGAACTCCGACAAGGTCGAGATCGAGGTCGAGGCGGGCGTCACGACGCTCAAGCTTCGCCGTCCCGACTGGACGACGAAATTCGAGGTCGAACGCAACGGAGAGAAGGTGAACGTCGCCGCCGCGGATGACTTCGCCTCCGTCGACGCCAAGAAGGGGGACACCGTCACGCTCACGCTCGGCAAGGACATCACCGTACACACCCTTCCCAATGCCAAAGGCGTCTATGCCTTCAAATACGGCCCGTTTGTGCTCTCTGCCGAACTCGGGACAAAGGAGACCGACCAGAAAACGAACACCGAATCGCACGGTGTGCAGGTGCGGAAACCCAAGGCGACGACGGGCCTCGTGACGAGCTATCGGACGGCGAAGAACTCTCTCAAGGACTTCTGCGACAACATCAACACCTACATGACGCGGGGCACGGACGGCAAGTTCACCCTCACGGGCATCGAGGGCGATCCGCTCACCTATTCCATCCACTACAAACAGTACACCCAGCGCTATGCTATCTATCTCACCTTCGAGGGAGAGGATGTCGAGACGCCCGAGACGCCCGCGATCGAGTACGAAGAGATCGAGTCGGTCATCCAGCCCGGCCGCGGCCAGTACGAGCGCGGCGGATTCCTCGAGGGAGAAGAGGGCTCTGTCGGCAATGCGGCGGGCTCCCGCGCGGCAAAGGCGGACGGCTCCTTCGGCTACTGGGTCGGTGTCGACAAGTCGGCTCCCGAGAGCAACTACCTCGTCACTTCCTTCGCAAAGGCCGACAACGGCAAGACGATCAGAATGTCCGCGGGCGGCAAGGTATTCTATGAAAAGACGCTCTCCTACACGGGCGCTGACGACTTCTACGACGTCTATATCCCCATTCCCTCGACGGCCGTAAATGCCGCAGAGAGCAAGATGCTCGGCGCTTCGGGCTCCGAGACGACGAAGGACCGCATCCTCATCACGATATCGAGCGCCAAGGCGGGGGAGGCGTCTGCCGATCTCCATACCTACTTCAAGACGGTGAAGATCGCAAAGAATGTGCATGACGCGGCCGTTGCCTACTTCATCGACTGCGGGGATTACGACCCTTCGACGCTCTCCTCGGGCGATAAGTTCGGCATGCTCAACTCCGTCACCGAACAGGTCTACGGCGCCGACCCGCTCACGGGCATGAAATGGGGCGTCTTTGACGAGGCGGCGGCATCGACGTGGGACGGGGCCGCTCCCGTCGAAGGAAGCGTTTCGACGAACACGACGTGGGCGCAGGAGAATCAGAACCCGCCCGTCGAGGACGGCGCCGCAAAGACGGCGACCAACCGCTACACCAAGAACCAGTACGAAAGCGGCATCGCCCGCAATCTGCACTATAAGTTCGAACTCCCGAACGGAACGTACACGGTAAAGATGTATTTTGCGGACCCTTGGGGCTGCTCCAAAAATCCGAATGTGAGCGCCAACGGCGAGAGCAAGACCCAAAACGGCGCGACCGGGCAGGAACTCTCCTTCACCGTGACCGTCACAGGCGGCGAGCTGACGCTTGACATCACCTCGAATGACCTCTGCATCAACCTCTGCTACATCAAGATCTTGTACGCATAAACCGTACATATGGGGGCGGCGCACCGTTTCGGTGCGCCGCCTTTTCGTAGGATCAAGGACCGCGCTCCCGCGCTCATCCTGAGGGCGTAGCCCGAAGGATCCCGGCAAACGGGCAGACTCCCTTGGCGCCCCGCCTGTCATCCCGAGCGTAGTCGAGGGATCTCTGCCTCACCCGAGATTTCTCAACTTCGCCTTCGGTTCCGCTCGGAATGGCAAAAAACGGCGGAGCATCCATCGGATGCGCCGCCGAATTTTCAATTCTGAATTTTTCATTCCGAATTTCCCCCGTATCCCGTTGACAAAAGCGGCCAAATCTTGTATAATCATAATGACAATGCCTATATCTGTCCTTTTTTGAGGACAGTACAAGGATATAAGTCGCAAAATTCATTAAGAGGAGGCAGTCAATATGGCAAATTTTGGCAGCCTGCTCCTTGCGGATATGAGCGTCGGCCTCTCTGTCGGCCTCATTGTCGTAGCCCTCGTCGTCGGGGCGGCGGTCGCCGTTTTCGTGACGTGGCAGGTTCTCAAAACGCTTTCCAAAAAGAGATCGGCTCAAAAACTCGACGAAACAGAAAAGAAAGTCGAAGAAATGCTGCAGCAGGCCGATACCGAGATCGCACAGCGCAAAAAGGAAGCTATTTTAGAGGCAAAGGAACAGGATCTGAAGAGAAGAAACGATTTCGAACAGGAGATGAAGGAGAAACGCTTCGAACAGAAGCGCGTCGAGGACCGTCTCAACCGTCAAGAGGACATGCTCGAAAAGAGGGAGAGCGAGATCTCCCGCAAGGAGCAATCCCTTGAAGCGCAGAAGAACAACTGGACCAAGAAGAACGAAGAGGTCCAAAAAATTCAGGAACAGCTCTCCCGTCAGCACGAATTGATGCTCGAAGAGCTCCAAAAAGTCGCTCAGCTCACCACCGAAGAGGCAAAAAAACAGCTCACCGACGAGATCTTGGACGAGACCCGCCACGACCTCGCCGTGCAGGTGAGGAATCTCGAACAGCAGGCCAAGGACGAGGCCGATATGAACGCAAAGAACATCATCACCCTCGCCATTCAGCGCTGTGCGTCCGACCATGCGTCCGAATCCACCGTCTCCGTCGTCCCGCTCCCCAATGACGACATGAAGGCCCGCATCATCGGCCGCGAGGGGAGAAATATCCGTGCGCTCGAGAATGCGACGGGCATCGAACTCATCATCGACGATACCCCCGAAGTCGTCATCCTCTCGGGCTTTGACCCCGTCAGACGCGAGGTCGCCCGCATCACTCTCGAACGTCTCATTCAGGACGGCCGCATCCACCCCGCCCGCATCGAGGAGACCGTCGAGAAGGTCCAGAAGGAGCTCGACCAGCAGATCAAGGCCGCAGGCGAAAACGCCATGTTCGAAGTCGGCATCTTCGGCCTTCACCCCGAGCTCATCAAACTCATCGGCAAACTCAAATTCAGGACAAGCTACGGCCAGAACGTCTACCGCCACTCCATCGAGGTCGCCCAGCTCGCAGGCCTCATGGCGCAGGAGCTCGGCCTCGACGTCAACTTCGCAAAACGCGCAGGCCTTCTCCACGACATCGGCAAGGCCGTCGACCATGAACAGGAAGGCACCCACATCCAGCTCGGCGCCGACATCGCAAAGAAGTATAAGGAAAACGCGATGATCGTCAACGCCGTCATGGCCCACCACGGCGACGTCGAACCCAAGACCATGGAGGCCGTGCTCGTGCAGGCCGCAGACGCCATCTCGGGCGCCCGTCCCGGGGCGAGAAGGGAAACGGGCGCAGGCTACGTCAAACGGCTCGAAAAACTCGAGGAGATCGGCGCGAGTTTCAAGGGCGTCGACAAGTGCTATGCGATACAGGCGGGCCGCGAAGTCCGCGTCATCGTCAAACCCGAACAGGTGGACGACACGCAGGCGCTCTTCCTCGCCAAGGACATCGCCAAGAAGATCGAATCCGAGCTCGAATACCCCGGCCAGATCAAGGTCAACGTCATCCGCGAATTCCGCAGCGTGGAATACGCCAAATAAAATCAAATCAGATCCCTTCGGGGATCTTTTTTTATGCCTTCCGCTCATCCTGAGCCCCAAACCGCCCTCCCCCGTTGAAGGGGGAGGGGTAGGGGAGGGGGTTGCCCCTCAAACGAACTCCGTAGGTCTATGTCATTTCGAGCGCAGTCGAGAAATCTCTATTGCGGTGGAGATCCCTCGACACGCTCGGGATGACAAAGGACGCCAACGTTACCCGCTCATCCTGAGCCCCAAACCGCCCTCCCCCGTTGAAGGGGGAGGGGTAGGGGAGGGGGTTGCCGTAAGGCAGACGGATGAGGGGCATTTCAAATTATGTCATGGTGAGCTTGTCGAACCATCACCGCAGCAAACGCCCCCGCGAGATCCCTCGACACGCTCGGGATAACAGCCGCCCCCTCAGAATGAGCACGTTGCTCGCCCCTTCGCCCCCCGTCTTAAACCGACATTTTTCCCCCAAAAATTACAAAATACCCAAATTTATAAAACTTTTTTAGCGTTTTTTGGAAAATTCCTGCAAATTTTACAGGTTGCCCAATTTTTTGCGTAAAAATCGTTGCCTTTTCATTGACAAAGTGATAGAATCAAATCAAGTTTTCTGCACAATCTTTTGTATTGGAAAGACCCATTATCCCTTCCGCCCCGGAAAAGGTGAGAAGGCAGATCGGCTGTCCACAACTTTAGACCTTGCCCTCATGCAAGGGGTCCGTATCGCGATCCGCTGCTCTGCAGCAAAAGTCCGTTCGGTGTTTGTTCGGGAGACTATTTTTATTTGCAAAAAATTTCTTTTGAGAGAAAAAGGGAGGCAAAAAATGGAAAGACAGAGAAAAAAATGGGGGGGGATGCTCATAGGGATACTCACGCTGCTCTTATGCGTGACGCTCTCCTTTGCCGTGCTCCAGTTCATTCCCGCGAGGGCGGATGAGCCGCTCGTTCTTCCAGAGAATACGGCAGAATATACGGTTGCCGATATTAGTAGTAAGTCGTTTAGCAGTTATTCAGTGATGAAATATAATAAAACGACTAATGAATGGAGTTCGGATTATGCGAGCAAATTCGAACTTTTATTGACTGTGACCAATGTCCCCGAGGAGGGCACCGGATCGATTGCTTTTGAGTGGAAAGTTGCAGCCACAAGCAGTAGTAAAAAATTAATTGTTAAGAAATATCCTAAGGGACAGAGCGAGCAAGCAGAAACACTCGTCGAGAAAGCTGCTAATTCCTCTAAAACATATGAAACCTGTACAATCGAAGGTGTCACTGTCGATGATCAAATTGATATTTTGTATGAACCGGGCACTTCGACTTATCAATTAACGCTTCGTGGCTTGCAAATGTCCACGGAGCAATTTGAATTTACGGCCAGAATTGAGGAAGGCGCAGAACATGGCACGATAAAAGGGGATCGTGACGGAGAAACGTCAAACGAACAAGGCGAGCTTAAATTTTATAGAGGATATGGCGATAGCTTTACCTTGACTGCGGAACCGGAAGAAGGATATGTTGCGTTTTGGCAGAGAGAGACCGATCAACTCGCATACTATTCAGCGCAAAATACAATTACGGTCGATGATATCCAAATCAACAGCAAAGGTGTGAAATATTATGTCCGTTTTCTCAAATTGGATGACGAAAATCCCATAGTCACTACTTGGCAAAAGCCCGTTGAAAATGGTCTTGGTTGGGCGAATGAAGACGGAAAATACCAAGCGCAGAACGTTGGCGGCATAGACTATCATTCCAACTCCACGCTTACAGTTGTTGCAAAAGGCGTTACGTATTTGAAGTTCACATACGCTTTTTCGTCGGAAGATACCACTTATGCAAGTGGTAACCCCAATCTTAAAATGACCAGAAATGGGCAGCAGGACGCCTTAATCGATTCTTCATTGCCAACAACATATACACTTGGATCCGAGATTAAGGAAAAGACGGGCTATATTCATCTTTCGAATGAGGGCTTGAATGTTGTAGATATACAACTTAGCGGCTCAGGGGCAATCGGGCATGTCGCTCCTGACGGGACTACTGTCTATTTCAAGGATTTTAAGGTGATTACAGAAGACGAACTTCCTGAAACAGAAGTTCATTTCCATTACAATCCAAATTATGCAAATTTGACAATCAACGACCAACCAATCGAAGAGACTGGCGATGAAATCATTGATCATGTCTTTGTGACGAAATATGCTCAACCGTTCAAGTACAGCATCAAAGCGAAGGCATCAGGTGTTGTTTCGTCGATAGATAACCAAACGAACGTATCTGTAAAGTTTGTTGCCTTAAACACAAACACCGATTACGATTATTGGTACGAAACAGAGGACGAAATTGGTTTCTTTACTGACGGGCTTGTTTCTAACGGCGGCACTAAACTTGTGGTGAATGAAGACGAAACGGCACAAGATAAGGAGTTACATTTGCGCTTCGATTATCAAGAATTTGCGCCGAAGCCTACGTTAACCGCAAGTAAGACGGCTGACGGGACAGTCTCCGAAATTGACATTAAGGATAATGATACGGTTGAATTCCCCTATAACAAAGAGAATTCAATCATTATTCGAATGCATAATTTCGATAAAATTTCAGCAGATGAGATTACGGTAAAAATCGACGGGGAAATTCTTCCTGCAAATAAAATAACTAAATACAATGATTATTTTGGATTTGTTGTCGATGACGTAAGGCAAAAAACAATTGAAGTCAGCTATCAAAAAGAAGGCTATATTTGCACTGATAGTTCAGGAAGAGACCCTTACGCAGCTGCGGTTACATTCAAACTGCGTGAGGTTTACGAAGGCGGTATAAACGATATTGTAACCGCAGGCGATGTTGCGATCGAAAACGATTTGAAGACTCCGTGGATATTTTCTTCTATCTATTCGGAAGGAGATAACTATGCTTTCATGGCGGGCAATTCGAAGAATGTAAACGGCGAATCGTCGGAACTTCTTAGCGGCGGTGGAAGTAGCGTACTTGGTTTCAAGCTCAACGCAGAAGAAGCCGGTGTTCTATCGTTTGAATTCCAAATGAAAGGCGTATATGAAGACTTTATGGGGATGCATAGCTTCATATATCAAACCTTAGCCTACTATCGATTTACAAATAATTTTTCTTCGAACGAAAAAAGTCAAAGTTTTATAAATAATTGCTTAGCGCAAGGAGTGAAAGCGGGAAAGTCCCCGACGGACCTTACAATTGATTGGGAACATACAACTTCGCTATTGGCGCGGGGAGTAGATAATACCGGCAAAATCGATTATGGTAATTTTACAAAACCCATAGGTGGTTCAGATTGGTATCGCGTTTCTATTCAAGTGCCGCAAGATAATGCTTCGGATACACTTTATTTATTATTCTACTGCGGTTCAATGGCGGATAAATCCGAGCAGACGCTTGTGATCCGCAACGTCAATTATATTTCGGGTACGGCGACCGCAAGTATTGAAATAGAAGAGAACGGCTATGGTAGCGTTACTGCGCAATTGAACGGAGAGGATTCAAAAACAGCCACACCGGGAAGCGGTATATACTATAATCCTGCAATCGGCGATAAATTAACATTGACCGCCGACCCCGGCGAGAATGTATTCTACGGTTGGACGGTAAACGGAGAATGGCTTTCCGAAAAACCGTCGATTGAATATACCGTTGATAGCGCAAACACAAAAATTGTTGCGCATATCATGCCGAAAGGATATTATGAAGCCCGGCATGGCGGAACATTTTATCAAAAGCTTCTCGGCGACAAAGGAGCTTTGAAAACGGTTTCGGAAGGGCAAATCGTCATAACGTCGGATGCGCTCAAAATTTCGCAAAGCATTGAGATCCCTACGGGCGTATCGTTGATTTTGCCTTATTCTTCCGCCGGAGAATATTTCCTCATGGGCAATACGGGAACTGCCACAACGCAAATCTCGTGGGCTACTCCGGAACTGGTAGAAAAATATAAATATTTTACGCTTACGATCGAAAGCGGTGCGACGATTACAATCAAGGGCGACCTCTATATCGGCGGCGTGCTCAACTATCCGGCGCAGAGCTATCAAGGGCACACTTCGGGCGCCTATTCCGAACTTATCAATAACGGCACCATCAATGTGGTAGAAGGCGGCGTCATGGACGTCTACGGAAGAGTGACGGGCAAGGGCAGCATCGACGTTGCATCGGGCGCGAAGCTCTATGAGCCCTTCCTCATTCTCGACTTTGCGGGCGGTACCAATACTTTGGATACGTTCAGCGCCAATGCAACGCCGTTCAAGCGCTATGCGATGATCAACATCGAGAATCCTTTCACGATCCATTACGGCGGTCAGCTCATCGGGCATGCTACGCTGTATGCGCTCGATATGTTCGTCTCTCTCGATCAGCCGTTTATCGGCGATAGCAACGGTGACGGGCGCGGGCATGATACCATGATCATGCTTTCGGCTGGCGCGAGCGTAAAGGCGGAGTACGATCCCAATACGGTCGTGGAGGGCAACCTCGGCAACTGCACCGAACTCATCGGGAGAACAAAATTGACGTTTACGGGCGGTGCAAAGTTCAGCTACATGCTGTTCTCGGCAATGGGCTTTGAAGTCCCTACGACAGGTGTGTATTTCTCCATTCCTTATAACTTCGATATTGAACTCAATGGGGAGAAAGCGCAATACGAAACGGTGACGGACTTCATGATCATGCCGGGCGCGACGGTAAAGGTCGGCACGGGGGCAACCCTTACGCTTAACGCGAACGTTTGGGTCTACGATGGCTTGCAAGCGGGTGAGCAAGCAGGAAAAAGTTATCCCTCTGCCGAGAAACTTGAGGCAAATAATCTTTCCAAGAGCGGAAATCTCATCGTCGATGGCACGCTCGTTATGGCAAAGAAAAATATGTTCACAAGTTCGGGCAGTCAGACTGGTAACTTACAACCGATTACTTTCCTCGGCATCATTCAAACGAATGGGACAGGTCGAATTGAAATTGGCGAAGGCGTAACCTTAAAGGGCAAAATTTTTGACGGTTTGAAAGACAAAAACTACTTCGCCTATACCACCACGGCGCGGGTGTGGGACAAAGTCCATAACTGTTTCGGCGATCTCGAGGCGGGGCACACATATTCGGCGACGGGCGGCGAAGGTTTCACGCTCACCGAACTGAAGTACACCACGGCCGAGGGCGGCGACGAAGATCAGACGCTCCCGCTCAACTCTTCCATGCTCGGTTCGTGGAAACTCGATAACCACGACCACGCCTATGATTGGACGCTTTCCGCTGAAGAAAAGGTCTTCTTGAAGGGCGATAAATTCAAGGAACTGGAGCGCAACTGCACGGCGCTCGGCTGCGATGAGAAGGAGACGAAACTTCTGCTTTCGGATCAGACTTTCAGCCATGTTGAATACAACGGCAAGGAACTCACGGATGCAGACCTTCTCGGGCTCTTGAAGGAGCTCTACGGGCTCGGCGACAAGGCTGAAACGTACGGCGTGCAAATTTCCGCCGCGGAGACCGTCAAAGACGCCAAGACGTATACGCTCACGGTCACGCTTGGAAATGGTTTCTTTGTTGACGGAACTTCGACAAAGACGTATGAATTTGTCGTCGATCCCTTCGATCTGAGCAAAGAGGGCGTCGTTGTCACGACGGACAGCTTGAACGGTCTCGTCTATAACGGTAAAGCGCAAACCCGCGCTGAAATCGTCGCTACGATCCAAGGGGTCGAAGGGACGTACACCTTCAAGGAAGGAGATGTCACAAACTGGCAGAACAACACCAATGCGGGTGAGAACACCGCGTCCGTGACGATCAACGGGACGGGGAACTTCACGGGGAGCAAGACGCTCAACTTCTCCATTGCGAAGAAAGAGATCACCGTCAGCTTGAATAAGCAGACGGCCGTCTACTCGGGCGAGAAACCAACGGTTTCTTCCGACAAACAATATTATACGCTCGGCGGCCTTGTCGGGGTCGAAACGGGCGAGGACGTCAATGTCACCATTTCCTTTGCGGAAGAGGCGAGCGCTTGGAACGTCGGCACCTATACGCTGACGGCGACGATCGAATCGACCAATTATGTGCTGAAGGCCGACGGCGTTCTGAGCGGGAATGCTGCCTTTGAGATCACGGCCAAGTCTATCGATGACGCCACCGTGGAATTGACGGCCAAATCGGTCGTCTACAACGGCGCCGAGCAGAAACTCTTCAAGCAGCTCACTCTTGACGGATATACCTTTACGGAAGGCGATTACGAAGTTACCTATTCGGGCAACACGAACGCGGGCACTGCGACGGTGACTGTCAAGGGCAAGGGCAATTTCTCGGGCGAGGCCACGGCCACGTTTGAGATCACGACGTTTGACATTTCGGGGCAGAGCCTTAAGGCGACCGTCACGGCGCCCGAGGGCGGATTCACCTACAAGGGTGAAAAGTGGGAGCCTGCGATCACGTTTGCCGCGATCGACGGCGTCACGGGCGAAGTGACGTACACGCTCGGCTACGGCGAAAACATTGCCGCGGGCACGGGCACGGTGACTGTCACGGGCACGAACAACTTCAGCGGAAGTTTTGAGCTCACCTTTGACATCCAGAGGGCGACGCTGACGATCGTTCCCGACGCGAAACATTCGCCGATGGGACAGGAGATCGTTGCCCTCACGGCCACGGCGCAGGGCCTTCTCGCCTGCGATGAAGAGGCCTTCAAGGCGGCGATGGCGGAGATCTACAGCCTCTCCACCAATGCGAACAAAGAGGCCGAAAACACGTATGACATCACGGTACAGATCCTCATGCAAGAATGGGGGAGCTACACCGTCGTAGCGGGAGCGAAAGCGACTTACACGGTCATGCCGTCGGTGTTTGCGAACGTCACGTTCGAGGCGCAGACATCCGTCTATGACGGAGCGGCGCACACGCCTTCGATCACGCTCGGCGCACCCGAAGCGACGGAAGGGCAATTCGGCGCAACGACGTTCGTTTATCACAAGAGAGCCGCGGGCGGAGAAGTTGTTACCGAGATCAAGGACGCGGGCGTCTATCATGTGATCGCGACTGTCACGTTCACCTCGAGCGAACAGTTCACCTACACGACGACGTTTGAGACCACCTTTACCATCATGCCGAAGAGCATAGAGGGAGCAGAGATCGAGCTTGAAGGGGACGCGACATACACGGGCCGCGCGCTGCAGCCCGCCGTCAAGTCGGTGACGGTAGACGGTCTCACGCTCGTAGCGGGCGAGTACAGCGTAAGATACAGCAACAACATCAATGCAGGAGACGCGGCAGAGATCGAAGTGACTGCAACAGGCGGGGACTTCAACGGCAACTTCACAGGCACGGCGAGGGACAC
>CANREC010000042.1 GCA_947629535.1 uncultured Clostridia bacterium
GATGACAATGGGAACGGCAACCCCCTCCCCTACCCCTCCCCCTTCAACGGGGGAGGGCGATTTGGGACCCCTCCCCTTCAACGGGGGGAGGGCGATTGGGGGCCTCGGGATGACGCGGGGGACGGGCGCAAAGAGGTCCGCCTTCGCTGAACGCCAAATGGGCGCGTAAAAACGCTTGACTTTCGCGCGGGAGCGTGGTACACTTGCATCAAAGGCATTGATACGGGCAAGACGTGCCGCACTTTCCGTCACAGAGAGGGGACCCATGGCTGAAAGGTCTCCGCGAAAAGGGCACGGTATTCCCCCGCGAGCCGCTCCCCCGAACAGAACTTTAAGGGGAGCCGTCCCTCCCGCGTTAAGGGCAATGAGGCGTCCGTTTTTTTTCGGGCGTAAAGACAGGTGGTACCGCGAAATTTTCGCCCTGTTCCGATCCTTTCGGAACGGGGTTTTTTGTAAAAAAGGAGCAGTTATGGACGAAAATGAGATGATCGCAGAGGAAGCGCGTGCGGCGGCCGAACGGGCTGCGGACAGCAAGGAACTCTATGAGGCCAAGATGCAGTTCCTCGGCAGGCAGGGCAGGGTGACGGCGCTCATGAAGCGCATGAAGGAGATCGCGCAGGAGATGCGTCCCGCCTTCGGCAAACAGGTCAATGCCTTGAGAGAAAAGCTCGAGGAGATGTTCTCACAGCATGAGGAGCACATGAAGGAGCGGGAGATGGCAAAAAAGCTCGCCGCGGAGCAGGTGGACGTCACCATGCCGGGACGGAAACACGGCGCGGGCGCCCTTCACCCTGTCACGCGGGTCAAAAACGAGCTCATCGACATCTTTGCGGGCATGGGATTCGAAGTGTTCGAGGGGCCCGAGATCGAGAACGACTACTACAATTTCACCGCCCTCAACACGCCCGCCGACCACCCTGCCCGCGACATGCAGGACACCTTCTATCTGACCGATGAATTTCTTCTCCGCACGCAGACGAGCGCGGGGCAGATACGGCTCATGGAGAAGAAAAAGCCGCCCATCAAGATGCTCTCCCCGGGACGCGTGTTCCGCTCGGACGACGACGCGACGCATTCGCCCATGTTCCACCAGATGGAAGGGCTCGTCGTTGACAAGGGCATCACGCTCTGCGACCTTCAGGGCATGCTCGACGAGTTCGCGCGGACGATGTTCTCCGCGACGAGCAAGACGCGGCTGCGGCCGAGCTATTTCCCGTTTACGGAGCCCTCGGTCGAGGTCGACGTGAGCTGCCACATCTGCGGCGGAAAGGGGTGCTCGCTCTGCAAGGGAACGGGCTGGATCGAGGTCCTCGGCGCGGGCATGGTCAACCGTCATGTGCTCGAGAACTGCGGCGTCGACCCCGACGAGTACACGGGGTTTGCGTTCGGCATGGGCATCGAGCGGATCGCCATGCTCAAGTACGGCATCAACAACATCAAGCTCTTGACGGAGAACGACGTGAGATTTTTGGAACAGTTCAAGGAGTAACGCGCCGCTCATTCTGACCCTGAGCGTAGCGCCCGCCCCGCCCGCTCTTCCTGTCTCCCTGCGTCATCCTGAGCCGCCGCCGAAGGCGGCGTGTCGAAGGATCCCCTCAAACGAAGTCCGACATCGACCGTCGGGATCCTTCGGTCGCTGTGCTCCCTCTGAATGACGCGTGGGGAAGAATGAGCAGTACCTGACCCCCTCGGGGGCAAGGGGATCACCGCATCATCAACGATCAAAGGAGTTAAAATGAAAGTACCTTTTTCATGGTTAAAGGAATATGTCAACATCGACATCTCCGCCGAGGAGCTGCAAGAAAAGCTCTTCTCGTGCGGGTTTGAGGTCGAAGAACTCATCTATCTCGGCGAAGGCGTCGAGAATGTCGCCGTCGGCAGGATCCTGTCCTGCGAAAAGCATCCCGACGCGGATAGGCTCACCGTCTGCAAGGTCGGTTGCGGGCAGCACGGCGAAAAACAGATCGTCACGGCCGCGACCAACGTCTTTGCGGGGGCGCTCGTCCCCGTCGCCCTCGACGGCGCAAGCGTCCGTCACGAGGGCGGTTTCCAGAAGATCAAGACGGGCAAGCTCCGCGGCGTCACGAGCGAGGGCATGTTCTGCTCGGGGGAAGAGCTCGGCATCACCGACGATTTCTACCCCGGGGCGGAGTTCAACGGCATCCTCATTTTAGACCCTGCGGACGCGAAGGAAGGCGAGGACATCCGTCCCGTCGTCGGCATCGACGACTACATCTTCGACATCGCTCTCACGGCCAACCGTCCCGACTGCATGAGCGTCTACGGCATCGCGCGGGAAGTCGCCGCCGTGCTCAAAAAGCCCCTGAAAAACTTCACCGAGAGGGACTTCCACGCCGTTCCCACCGACGTCAAGTTCTCCGTCGAGGTCAAGGAGCCCAAGCTCTGCCCGCTCTATGTGGGGAGCTATGTAAAAGACGTCAAGATCGGGCCCTCTCCCTTGTGGCTGCGCCGCCGTCTCGCCCTCATGGGCCTTCGCTCCGTCAACAACGTCGTTGACATCACGAACTACGTCCTTCTCGAGGTCGGTCAGCCCATGCACGCCTTCGACAGAAAATTCCTGCACGGCGACAAAATCGTCGTCCGCTGTGCCGAAGAGGGGGAGAAGATCACCACCCTCGACGAGAAGGAATTCACCCTTCATGCCGACGATCTCCTCATCTGCGACGGGGAGCGGCCCGTCGCGCTTGCGGGCATCATGGGCGGGCTCAACAGCGAGATCAAGGACGGCACGACGGAAGTGTTCCTCGAAGCGGCCGTCTTTGCAAGGGACAGCGTGAGAAAGACTTCCCGCGCTCTCGGCCAGCGCTCCGATTCCTCCGCCCGCTTTGAAAAGGGGGTCTATGAGGTCTTTCCTTGGATGGCGATGACGCGTGCGCTCATCCTCATGGAAGAGCTCGGCTGCGGCACGCCCACCGAGTGCACCGCCGTCGGAAACCTCGGGAGCGCGTCCGAGTACGGCGGCATCACGCCCAAGACCATCGAAACGACATACGAAAAGATAGATTCTCTCCTCGGCATCCATGTGCCCAAGGAGGAAGTCAACGACATTTTGAAACGGCTCGGGTTCGGCGTGACGGACAAGGGGGAGGCGTTTACCGCTTGGGTCCCCCTCTGGCGCGACGACGTTGACGGGTGGCCCGATCTTGCCGAAGAGGTCATCCGCATGTACGGTTACGAGCACATAAGTCCCACTTTTTTGAAGAATGCGACAGTCACCGTGGGCGGGCTCACCTCCGCGCAGAGGACGGAACTCAAGTTCAAACGCACGCTCGCAAACGAGGGATTTTACGAAGCCTGCAACTATTCCTTCTATTCGCCCAAGGACTTCGACCTTCTCCGCCTTCCCGCCGACGCGCCCGAACGCAAGGCGATCGGCATCCTCAACCCCATCAGCGAGGACCTCTCCGTCATGCGGACGCTCTTGCTGCCGAGCATGATCCAGAATGTCGTCCGCAACGTACGCAGGGGGAATGAAAAGGGACGGCTCTTCGAACTTGCCGACGTCTATCTCGCCGAACTGCCCCTCAAGGAACTGCCCGAGGAGCGCAAGCATGCCGTGCTCGCCGTCTGGGGCGAGGGAGACTTCTTCGACCTCAAGGGGGCCGTCGAGGCGATCGGCGAGGCCTTCGGGCTGAAATTTGCCTTCTCCCGCACCGAAAAGCCCTTCCTGCACCCCGGGGTCTCCGCAAAAGTGACGCTCGGAGAGAGGGAAGTGGGCATTCTCGGCGAACTGCACCCCGAGATCGCGGAGGAGCTCGCCCTCGACA
The DNA here is from genome assembly GCA_947629535.1 of uncultured Clostridia bacterium. GTDB lineage: Bacteria > Bacillota > Clostridia > Christensenellales > Borkfalkiaceae > Gallimonas. Next base: position 3,789 of record CANREC010000042.1, read on the forward strand.
GGAAAGTCTACGTCGCCGAACTTGACTACGACGGCATGAAGAAAAAGTTCGCGAGGGATATTTCCTATCATAATCTGCCGAAATTCCCCGACGTGGAGCGGGACCTCGCCGTCGTCGTGGATGAAAAAGTCACCTGCGCCGAGATGACGGAGTGCATCCTGCGTGCCTGCAAGGCCGTGACGGCGGCCGAGCTCTTCGACGTGTATCGCGACAAGCGGCTCGGCGAAGGCAAAAAGAGCATGGCCTTCCGTCTGACCTTCTCTCCTGCGCCCGACGCCGAGAAGGGACTTTCCCCCGAAACGGTGGACGGGTTCTTCAAGAAGATCGTCGGAAATCTCGGCCACAACCTCGGCGCCGAATTGCGCTGAAATCGACAATAAGTTGCAAAAAATCGCGGCGGGCACCCGTAAGGGGACCCGCCGCTTTGGTTCATTCCACCGTGATCTTCCGCTCTGTACCGTCCGTAAACTCTACAGTGACGACGTTACCTTCATACGAAACGCCGGCGATGACGTCGTCCTTTAACTCTGCGCGAATGAGGGCGACCATTTCTTCAATGCTCATATTTTTCCTCCTTATATTGGGTATTGCTTAAATTATATCTGGGCATCGCCCAAAAGTCAAGCAAAATTTAAGTAATGCCCAATAAAATATAGGCATGGAACTCAGTCTTGATGAAAAAATAACGGCAAATATCAAATTCGAGATCGAACATAGCGGAAAGAGGAAGATCGACATCGCGCGTGCGCTCGGGATCGATTCATCCTCGGTTTCGCAGTACCTTTCGGGAAGAACGCAGCCGACGCTTGCCAATCTCTCCAAGCTCTGCAGTTTTATAGGCTGCTCTGCGGACGACATTCTCGAAGTGAAGAAGGGTTGAAGACGGACATCGACCGTCGGGATCCATCGCTACGCTCTGAATGACGCATCGTCGCCCCCTTCTCGGGAGGAGCCTTTATCGCTGCGCTCTGAATGACACATTATCTCCCTGCTCAAATTTTCAATCAAAAAAGGCTCCGAAGGGAGCCTTTTTCCGTGACATATGTTTTACTTTTTGAGGCCTTGGAGCACCGTGTCGGGCGCCTGCTCGTAGCGGGCAAAGGTCTGCGTGAATTTGCCGCGGCCCTGCGTCATGGAGCGGAGGCTCGTCGCATAGGTCAGAAGTTCGCCCTCGGGCGCTTCGGCTGTGACGACCTGCAGCCCTTCCACCGTATCCATGCCGATGATCCTGCCCCTGCGCTTGTTGAGGTCGCCCATGATGTCGCCGACGTACTGTTCGGGGACGGTGATCTGAAGGGAGCAGATGGGCTCGAGAATGATGGGTTTTGCGCGGGGGATGCCGTCCTCATAGGCGAGCCTTGCCGCCGAGACGAACGCAATTTCCTTACTGTCGACGGGGTGAGATTTTCCGTCAAAGAGCGTCGCCTTGAGATTGACCATGGGGAATCCCGCGAGCACGCCCTTCTGAATGGCCTCGCGCAGGCCCTTTTCGACGGCGGGAATGAACTGCTTGGGGACGGAGCCGCCGACGGTCGCGTCGACGAATTCAAAGACGCCGTCCTGTGCGCCCGGTTCGAAACGGATGTTGACGACGCCGAACTGCCCTGCGCCGCCCGACTGTTTCTTGTGCTTGCCCTCGGCCTCCGACTTGGAGAGAATGGACTCGCGGTAGGCGACGGTGGGAGTGGAAAACTCGGCGTCCGCACCGAACTTGGACTTCAGCCTCTTCTTGATGATGTCGAGCTGGACTTCGCCCTGCCCGCAGGCGAGCGTTTCGCCCGTCTCGGTATTTTTGCGGACGCAGAAACCCTTGTCCTCTTCGGCGAGACGGTTGAGACCGCCGAACACCTTATCTTCGGTGCCGCGCACGGCCACGTTGACCGCCATGGAGAGACAGGGTTCGGGGAATTCGATGGCCTCGAACTGCACCGGGGCGTTGGGATCGCAGAGCGTATCGCCCGTGCCCGTGTTGGCAAGTTTTGCGACGACGCCGATGTCGCCCGCAGAGAGCGAGGTGACGGGATCGAGTTTCTTGCCGCGTGCGACATAGAGGGAGTTGATGCGCTCCGTCGTATCCGTATTGGGGTTGTACGCGTCCGTGCCCGTTTTCAGCACGCCGCGGTTGACGCGGATATAGTTCATCTTCCCGACGAAGGGGTCGACAGCCGTCTTGAATACCTGTACGGCGAAGGGAGCGTTCTCGGAGCATTCCACGAGGACAGGCTCGCCCGTCTTGAGGTCCTTTGCGGGGAGCCCTGCGCGTTCCGCCGCCTCGGGGACGTAGTTGATGAGTTCGTTCATCAGATTGATAACGCCCTTGTTGAGGAGCGCGCTGCCCGCGATGACGGGGACGACGCTGATGGTCTGGATGCCCTTTCTGAGGCCCGCGACGGTGTCCTCTTCGGATAGGGTGCCCTCGTCGAAGTATTTATCGAGGAGTTCCTCGTCGTTCTCGGCGGCCGATTCCTGAAGGACGGACTGCATTTCGGAAAGTTCGCTCTGGTAAGCCGCGGGGACGGGCTCTTCGGCGACGCCCTTTTCGGAGAACTTATATGCCTTGCCCGTGATAACGTTGATGTAGCCCGTCATCTTTTCCCCTTCCATGATGGGGATCTGGATGGGCGCGATCTTGCCCTTGTATTTTTCCTGCAGGGCCTGCACGGTGCCGTGATAGTTGGCATTCTCCTTATCCATGCCGTTGATGAAGATAAAGAGGGGTTTCTTGTGCTTGAAACAGTGGTCGAGCGCCTTCTCCGCGCCGACCGTCACCGTGCCGTTCGCGCCCATGACGACGAGCGCCGCGCCGCACGCACGCATGGCGGAGTTGAATTCAGCCTCGAAGTCATAGAATCCGGGGACGTCGAGAAGGTTGAATTTGACGTCCTTCCATGTCAGATAGGCGCAGGCGAGCGACACGGAAGAGTGCCGCGCGATCTCCTGATCGTCGAAGTCGCAGACGGTGGTGCCGTTTTCGATTTTACCCATGCGTTCGATGGCGTTTGCATTGAAGAGCATCGCCTCGCACAGCGTGGTCTTGCCTTCGCCGGAATGCCCGACGACGGCGATGTTGCGAATGTTTTTAGCTGTAACGCTCATAATCGTTCCCCTTGATGGATTTTGCCCCGATAAGGCACATTTCTTTTCTATTATACATGATATCCTGAAAAAATCAAGAGGGAAACGGAAAAAAGTTTCATTTTTTGTATGGAAAGAACATTTGCCGTCCCCTCTGCGGCGGCGGGGCTGTCCGTATCGTTCAAAAGGTCGCCCGAAGGGCACCCCGCTCCAATTGCTTGCCATTTGACGGACGGTATGCTATAATGTAACTATGAGAGTTTGGGCTATCAGCGATCTGCACCTCTCGGGATGCTCGAACAAGCCGATGAACGTGTTCGGGCCCGACTGGGAAGGGCATTTCGAAAAAATAAAGGCCGACTGGAGAGAGAAGGTCGGGAAAAACGACGTCGTTCTCGTCGGGGGCGATACCTCGTGGGGGATGAAACTCGCCGAGGGCATGTACGACGTCCGCTCCCTTGCGGACCTTCCCGGGCGGAAGGTGTTCATCCGCGGCAATCATGACTATTGGTGGAACGGCATCTCCAAGGTCCGCGCCGCAAAGCCCGACGAAAGTTTCTTCTTCCTTCAGAACGACTGCGTGAAGTTTGAAAACGTCATCATCGCGGGTTCCCGCGGCTGGACGTGCCCCGGGAGCACCGACTTTACCGACCATGACATGACCCTCTACAGGCGCGAGGCCGAACGGTTCCGCCTCGCCTTCCGCGAAGTCGAAAAGGTGCGGGAAGAGGGGGACAAGCTCATCGTCCTCATCCACTTTCCGCCGATGGGGCTCAAGCAGGAAGATACGCTCTTTACCGAGCTGTTTCAGGAAAATCACGCAGATATCGTCGTTTTCGGGCACCTGCACGGGAGCGTCTATTTCCCCCTGAAGTGCGAAAAGGACGGCGTCGGGTACATTCTGACTTCCTGCGATAAGACGCATTTTACGCTCACGCGGATCTTGTAGGGGATCGACATTGAATTAAGAATTGAACGCGTAATGCTCACCGTGAGGGCAAAGCTCGACCCGTGCGCATTCTTGTTGCACCAAGCGCGGCATGAGCGGCCGTTGTCATCCCGAGCGTAGTCGAGGGATCTCGGGCGCAAGTAGCGTAGCCGAAGGATCTCTGCCGTAATAGAGATTTCTCGACTTCGCCTTCGGCTCCGCTCGAAATGACAAAAGGGATGCCGCTCATCCTGAGGCGTAGCCGAAGGATCCCCTGAACGAAGTTGCCCCCTTGGCGCCCCGCGGGATCCTTCGACAAGCTCAGGATGACGCGCATTGCGCGTCCGCGGGGTCATCCCGATCGTTTACATCGCACAATTTCTTCAAGGAGATGGAACTTGAACAGAAAAGACCTATTGGGGCTGTTGCAGCCCTCTGAAGAGGAGATCGAAGAGATCCTGACGCTCGGGCTCGAGATGAAACGCCGTCTCCGCGCGGGAGAGAAGAGTTTCGGCGAGCTCAAGGGCAAGTCCGTCGTCACCCTCTTCTATGAAAATTCCACGCGCACGCGGTGCTCCTTCGAACTCGCCGCAAAGTATTTGGGGGCGCACGTCGTCAACATCTCGGCGTCAAGCTCTTCCGTCCAAAAGGGGGAGAGCCTCGTCGACACGGGCAAGACGCTCGACGCCATGAAGAACGACTTCATCGTCATCCGTCATCCGATGGGGGGAGCGCCCAAGCTCCTCGCGGAGACCGTCAAGGCGCACGTCGTCAATGCGGGCGACGGCATGAACGAGCACCCCACGCAGGCCCTGCTCGACTTCCTCACGATGAAGGAACATTTCGGCAAGATCAAGGGGCTCAAGGTCGCGATCTTGGGAGACATCCGCCATTCCCGCGTCGCCAAGAGCAACCTCTACGGCCTCAAAAAATTGGGCGCGGAGGTGAGGATGTTCGCCCCCGCAACGCTCATGCCCGCGGGGCTTGCCGCGATGGGCGCGAGGATCTGCTCTTCCCGCGAGGAAGCCGTCGGCGGCGCGGACGTCGTCATGGGGCTGAGGATCCAGCTCGAGCGGCAGAAGGGGGGAAATTTCCCTTCCCTCGGCGAATATGCAAGATTTTACGGCGTCAATGAGGACGTGATGAAGTTTGCCGCGGAGGGCGCGATCGTCATGCACCCCGGGCCCGTCAACCGCGGCGTGGAACTCACGGAGGGCCTCATCGACGGGCAGCAGAGCTATATCGAGGACCAAGTACTCTCGGGCGTCGCCGTCCGCATGGCGATCCTGACACTTCTCGGAAGGGGGACACAGAGATGATCTTTCAAAATGCCGACGTTGTCTTAAAGGATAGGCTCGTCCGCGCCGACGTCACCGTCGAAGGGGGGCGGATCGCCGCCATTTCCCCGTGCGGGGAGCGCGGAGGGGCGGACGCCGTGGATTGTACGGGCCTCACGATCTTCCCGGGGCTCATCGACATCCATGTGCATCTCCGCGATCCCGGGTTTGAAAAGAAAGAGGACATCCTGAGCGGCAGCCGTGCGGCCGTCAAGGGCGGATTCACGCAGATCTGCTGCATGCCCAACACGACGCCCGTCACCGACAATAAAGTCGTCGTCACCTACATCAAGGCCAAGGCGAAGGAGGCGGATCTGTGTAAAATTCACCCCATCGGCGCCATTACAGAGGGGCAGAAGGGGGAGACGCTCGCCGCCATCGGGGCCATGAAACAGGCGGGGGCCGTCGCCCTCTCCGAGGACGGCAAGAGCGTGAGGAATGCAAAACTCATGGCGAATGCCATGCTCTATGCGTCCGATTTCGGCCTCAAATGCCTCTGCCACTGCGAGGACCCCGATCTCTCCGACGGCGGCGTAGTGCATGAAGGGTACTATTCCACGCTGACGGGGCTCAAGGGCATCATCCGCGCGGCTGAGGACGTCATCATCGCGCGGGAGCTCTGCCTTGCGGAGAGCCTTTCCATTCCCGTCCACATCTGTCACGTCTCCACTTACAGCGGCGTCGGGCTCATCCGTGCGGCGAAGGAGCGGGGCGTCAAGGTCACGGCCGAGACCTGCCCGCACTACATCACTCTCACGGACGAAGTCATAAAAGACTTCGACACGAACGCCAAAGTCAACCCGCCCGTCCGCGAGGAGCGGGACCGCCTCGCCCTCATCGAAGGGCTCAGGGACGGCACGATCGACTGCATCGCCTCCGACCATGCCCCCCATCACAGAGACGACAAGAATGTGGAATTCGACCTCGCGGCCTTCGGCATCAGCGGTCTCGAGACGAGTTTTGCCCTCTGCTACACCGAACTTGTGAAAAAGAACGCATTCTCTCTCCCCAAGTTTGCCGCGCTCATGAGCGCCAACCCCGCGGCCGTTCTCGGGCTCGAAGGCGGGGAGATCGCAGTCGGCGCCGCCGCCGACCTCACGATCGCAGACCTCAACGAAAAATGGACGGTGGACCCTGCGGCGTTCGTCTCCAAGGGCAAGAACACCCCGTTCGCGGGCATGGAAGTGTACGGAAAAGTGAAATACACCGTCGTGGACGGACAGATCAAATACGAGGAGAAATAACATGGTCATCGACAGTCTCATCGAAAAGATCATCGAAAAGCAGAACCCCACCTGCGTGGGGCTGGATACCGCGCCCGAATATTTGCCCGAACATATCCGTTGTCATTGGGCGGTCCGTTGTCATTTGGCGGATGACATCTTCGAATTCAACGAACGCATCATCGAAAGCATATACGACATCGTTCCCGCCGTCAAAGTGCAGGTCGCCTATTATGAGGCGCTCGGGGTCAAGGGGATGGAATGCTTCGAAAAGACGTGCGCCTATGCCAAGAAGCACGGTCTCTTCGTCATTGCCGACTGCAAAAGAAGCGACATCGGCGCCACGGCGGAGCAGTATGCCAAGGCGTACTTCGGAGCGGAGGAGGGAAGGTTCGGGAGGTATATAGACCTTCTCACCGTAAACGGATATTTGGGGAGCGACGGCATCGCCCCCTTCGTCAATTCGGCAAAGGAGAACGACAAGGGCCTCTTCGTCCTCGTCAAGACGAGCAACCCTTCCTCGGGCGAATTGCAGAACTTGAAACTTTCGGACGGGCGCACCGTCTATGAATGTATGGGCGACACGGTGGAGAAGTGGGGCGAAGGCGCCTGCGGCAAGTACGGCTATTCCCGCGTCGGCGCCGTCGTCGGGGCGACCTACCCCGAGGAAGCGAAAATTCTGCGCAAGCGCATGCCGCACTCCTTCTTCCTCATCCCCGGCTACGGCGCGCAGGGCGCAAATGCCGAAATGCTCAAACATTGCTTCCAAAAAGGCGGCATGGGGGGCATCGTGAACAGCTCCCGCGGGATCTTATGTGCCTATCAAAAGTCGGACAAGTGGCAGTATTATGACAATCGCGCCGCGCTGTGCGCCCGTGACGCCGCACTCAAAATGAAAGAGGACCTTTTGTCCGTCTTGGGAGAGATCCATGCGTGAGATCGTTGCAACGGTGCTTGAAAACAAACGCATCGCGGAAAACGTCTATTCTCTGACCTTTGCGACGGAGGGCGAGGTGAAAGTCCGCCCGGGGCAGTTCTGTATGCTCGGGGTGAGGGGGTTCCCGCTCCGCCGTCCCTTTGCCGTCTGTAAGGCCGAAAACGACCGCATCACCGTCGGCTATCAGATCAAGGGAAGGGGAACAAAGACGCTTTCCGCCTATCAGGCGGGGGACAAGCTCTCCGCGCTTTTGCCCCTCGGTAACGGGTTCTATGTCTCCGAAAAGGAGAAAAAGATCGCGATCGTCGGGGGCGGCGCGGGCATTTTCCCGCTCATCTCCGTCATCCGCGCGTACGCGGAGAGCAAGGAGATCCACTCCTACATGGGATTCAGGAACAAGGCCGCCGTCTGTATGCAGTACGAGATGCAGCGGGGGGAGCTCACGATCGCCACGGACGACGGGTCTCTCGGCTACCGCGGGACGGCGGTGCAGGCCTTCATGGAGGACATCGGCGCCCTGCGGCCCGACGTCATCCTCTCCTGCGGCCCGACGCCCATGCTGCGGGCGCTCAAGAAGGCCGTCGAGGGCAGAAATATCCCCACCTATGTCTCCCTTGAGGAGCGCATGGGGTGCGGCGTCGGCGCATGTCTCGTGTGCGTGTGCGAGAAGTCGGACGGCTCCCGCGCCCGCGTGTGTCGGGACGGCCCCGTGTTCGATATCAACGACGTAGAATTGTAAAAAGGACAACATATGGTCGATTTAAGCGTAAAAATTTGCGGAAAGGAGCTCAAAAATCCCGTCATCCCCGCCTCGGGCACCTTCGGGTTCGGACGGGAATTCGACGAGATCTACGACATCTCCGTGCTCGGCGGCGTCGCCACCAAGGGCCTCACCCTTCTGCCCCGCCTCGGCAATCCCGTCCCGCGCATCGCCGAGAGCAGCGGGGTCATTCTCAATGCCGTCGGGCTCCAGAATCCCGGGGTCGAACACTTCATCGAAGAGGACCTCGGCTGGCTCAGATCCAAGACCAAAGTCTTTGCAAACGTCGCGGGGAGCACGCTCGCCGATTATGCCGAGATCTGCAAAAAACTCAATGATATTGTCGATTTTATCGAGCTCAACATCTCCTGTCCCAACGTGCGGCAGGGGGGAATGGCGTTCGGCGTGCGGCCTGAGAGCGTCGAGGAAGTCACCCGCGCCGCAAAGGAGAACTGCCCCTCGACGCCGCTCATCGTCAAGCTCTCCCCCAACGTCGAGAGCATTGCCGAGAACGCGCGCGCGGCCGAACGGGGCGGAGCGGACGGGATCTCCCTCGTCAACACCTTCACGGGTATGGTCATCGATATCGAGCGGCGGCGGCCCGTCCTTGCCAACAACACGGGCGGGGTCTCGGGCGCGGGCATCAAGCCCATCGCCGTCCGCATGGTGTATGAGGCCGCGCGGGCGGTCAGCATCCCCGTCATCGGAATGGGAGGGATCGCATGCGCCGAGGACGCCGTCGAGTTTCTGATGGCGGGTGCCACGGCCGTCGAGGTCGGCACGCAGAACTTCACGGACGCCCTCGCCTGCCCGAAGATCATCCAAGGGCTCGAGGAGTGGTGCGGCCGCCACGGCGTGAGCCGCGTTTCCGACCTCATCGGCACGGTGAAGATGCACTGAAAATCTGACGGAAGGAGAAAAAATGCTGACATATAAGCAGAAATTCATCAAATTCATGGTCGAAAACGGCGTGCTGCTCTTCGGCGAATTTACCCTCAAGAGCGGACGGAAGGCGCCCTATTTCATCAACACGGGAAAGTATCGCACGGGGGCGCAGATCTTCGAGCTCGGCGAGTACTACGCCCAGTGCTTTTTGGAGCACAACGTCGACGCGCAGACGCTCGTCGGGCCCGCCTACAAGGGCATTCCGCTCGCCGTTGCCAC
>CANREC010000043.1 GCA_947629535.1 uncultured Clostridia bacterium
GTTGCCGTTCCTCATTGTCATCCCGAGCCGCGCGTAAGCGCGTGTCGAGGGATCTCTTCTTCACTTGAGATTTCTCGACTACGCCTTCGGCTCCGCTCGAAATGACATAGACCTACGGACTTCCTTCTTCGGGATGCATCGCTACGCTCAACATGACGCGGGGGGGACGGGGCAGGCACCCCGACAATGCGTCATTTTGAGGCGTCCTTTGTCATCCCGAGCCGCGCGCAAGCGCGTGTCGAGGGATCTCCATGTTTCCATTGTCATCCCGAGCGTGTCGAGGGATCTCCTCAACAGAGATTTCTCGACTACGCCTTCGGCTCCGCTCGAAATGACATAGACCTACGGACTTCGTTCTTCGGGATGTTTCGCTACGCTCTGCATGAGCGGATGTTAAAAATTTTTCATTCGGAAAATTTTATTTTTATGTCATACAGGCAAACGTTTGTCAAGATTCTGTGATAAGATAAAAAACGAACAAACGTTCGGAATTGACGGGCGACAGCCGCCGCAGGGCTGCCGAAAAGGAGTGAGAAAGTTGAATTACGATTATGTCAAAGCCATTTTATATGCCTATCCTTCGCTCGGCAGGATGTGCGAGGCGGTGGGGGCCTCGGCCGAGAACAAGGCCCTGCTCTCCTACAAGAGCCGCCGTCCAACAGTTGACGCGGCGGGGGAGATCGTGCGGGAGATCGCCCTGAAGGAGACCCTTTCCGCCCTCTCCGCCCTCGTGGATGAGATGATAGAGAGTTTTTCCGAGGAAGAAAATTACCTTCTCGAGTACAAATATTTCCGCAGGAAGAGCGTGCTCGGCGGGCGGTTTGCGGACTTTTCTTTGGGCTGTACGGAGCGGAGCTATTTCCGCAAACAAAACCGCCTTCTTCTGAAGGCGGCGGACATCTTCTCAAAGCGCGGCTGGACGGAAGAAAAATTTTTGGATGAGACGGACGGGCTCTTCTCCCGCGTCATGAGCGCGCTCGGCAGCGGGCAGGAGCAGGCGGTGCGGGAGCGGAGAAAGCGGGGCAGGCCTCATTCCTCGGACGTCTCGTCGTCCTGAACGGACTTCTTGCCGCGGATGACGAACACGGCCACGGCGACGGCGGCCGCACAGGCGATGCAGATGACGACGATGACGGCGGCGTTCAGCCCGCCCGACGTCGGCCCCGCGTCGGTGACGTCGTTCCCCGCGGTCTGCTGCGAGGCGATATATTCGAGGTAGTCCGTGTTCTCTTCATAGGACAGCTCCTCGTCCGCGGGGATGTAGTCGAACGTCCCTTCCGAGAGGACATAATAGTAGAGCTTGGCGCCGTCGTAGCGCTGGCCGTAGTAGACAAAGGTCTTTTCGACGCTCGAGAAGGACCCGCCGAGGCCGTTTCCCCCGCCCGAGACGGGGAGAGAGTACGAGAGCGTGATCTGCTTCTTGAGATAGGGCCGCACGGGGATGTAGTCGACGGGAATGATGTCCTCCGTCCTGCAATAGCCCGTGATCTTCTGATAGGGGGGCTCGTCGGAGAGATATTCGACGCGGCAGTACATGGAGCCCTCGCTCAGGATCTTGACGTAGTACGTCTTGGGCAGGAGAAAGACGCGGGAGCTCTCCGTCTCGCCCGCATAGAACCAGACGTCGCCGTCGGGCACGAAGGCATAGCGCTCTCCGACGGCGGAGACATTGAGAGAGGGTGCGGGAAGGAGCAAAAGACACAGGATCGTAAGAACAAGGAGAAAGCGTTTCATAGCCGCTATCATAGCCGAGAACGGCGCGAGTGAAAGCATTTATTTTATCGAAAATGAACGAATTATTGCAGAAGATCCGCGCCATCGAGCAGGAGCAGGAGAAGAGAAGGGGCTCGGACGCGCTCGCGGCCTACAACACGGGAAGGAAGAAACACAAAAAACAGCTCGCCTTCCACAAGTGCAAAAAGCGCAACCGCTGGGTGTTCGGCGGAAACCGCTCGGGAAAGACGGAATGCGGGGCTGTCGAGGCCGTCTGGATGGCCCGCGGCATCCACCCCTACAGGCAGAACAGGAAGGATGTGTTCGGCTGGGTGGTCTCCCTGACCGCGCAGGTGCAGAGGGACGTCGCTCAGCAGAAGATCCTCCGCTACCTTCGCCCCGACTGGATCGAGGACATCGTGATGACGAGCGGCAGGAAGGATTCCCCGTCCTCGGGCGTCATCGACCAGATCCTCGTGAAGAACGTGTTCGGCGGCGTCTCCGTCATCGGTTTCAAGAGCTGCGATCAGGGGCGGGAGCGCTTTCAGGGGAGCTCTCTCGACTTCGTCTGGTTCGACGAGGAGCCCCCGCGGGACGTCTATGAGGAATGTATGATGCGCGTCATCGACAGGAAGGGGGACATCTTCGGCACGATGACGCCGCTCAAGGGGCTGACCTTCGTCTATGAGGAGATCTATCTCAACCGTCACAACGATCCGCAGGTCTGGTACGAATTCATGGAGTGGGCGGACAATCCCTTTCTCCCCAAGAGCGAGATCGAGGCGCTCACGGCGAGCATGGACGAGACGGCGCTCCAATCCCGCCGCTACGGCAAGTTCTGTACGCGGGAAGGGCTCGTCTATCCCGAGTTCGACGAGAGCGTGCACGTCATCGAGCCCTTTCCCGTTCCCAAGGAATGGCAGGACAACATCGCCATCGACCCGGGGCTCAAGAATCCGCTCTCCGCGCACTGGTACTGCACCGATTTCGACGGCAATGTGTACGTCGTCGCGGAGCACTACGCGGCGGGGCGGAACATCGACTTCCACACCGAAAAAATCAAACATATATGCGAAAAACTCGGCTGGAAGAGGGACGCAAAGGGCAGGATCTGCGCCCTCATCGACCCCGCGGCAGGCCAGCGCACGCTCGCCTCCGCCAAGTCCGTTTCCGAACTCTTCTACGAGCGGGACATCCTCGTCGACACGCGCGTCGACAAGAACGTCTTTACGGGCGTCGAGCGGGTAAAGAGCTACTTATCGCGCGGAAACGGGCGGCCCGACCTCTATATTTTCAAGAGCTGCCCGAACATGATACGGGAATTCAAGGGCTACTTTTGGGGGAGCGACGAGGCGCCCGTCAAGCGGGACGACCATGCGATGGACGAGCTCCGCTACTATCTCATGACGCGGCCTGCGCCCGCGGCTGCCGCCGTCCCGAAGAGCGAGATCGCGCTCGACAAGGACCGCCGCATCCGCAATTTAAGGAGGGGGAACCATGGGGGAGGATAAGATACGGGACGCCATTCTGAAAGTGGCGCTCGGGTATACGGTCGAGGAAGTGACCGAGGAATACGACGCCAAGGACGGGGAGCTGCGCCTCGTCAAGCGCAAGGAGACCAAGAAGGACGTGCCGCCCGACCTCAAGGCCGTAAAGCTGCTCCTTGAGGACGGAACGGACTATTCCGCCCTCTCCGACGAGGAGCTCGAACAGGAAAAACAGCGACTTATACGCCAGTTAAAGGACGAGGAAAGCAACAGCTGAACGCACAGCGGCCGCTCATTTTGAGCGTAGTCGAAGGGGAAGGATCCCGACGGTCGATGTAGGACTTCGTTTGATAGCAACCCCCTCCCCTACCCCTCCCCCTTCAACGGGGGAGGGCGATTTGGGGGCCCAGGATGACGCGGGGCGCGGAGCGAAGAAACCCCGACAATGCGTCATTCAGAGCGTAGCGATGGATCCCGACGGTCGATGTAGGACTTCGTTTTAGGGGATCCTTCGCATTCGCTCAGGATGACGCCCTTATTCCAAAAGAAATCGTTCGAAACCTCTCCGATCTTCTTGCCTCAGGCGGAATTGACTTCCGCCGTGGGCGACCCCATTTGGCGCATACTTGCGCCTTGTTGTCCTTCAAGGAAACACCGTTCGTGGGGTGATAAGGCTATGAAATGCACAAAGCTGACCCCTCGAACGCATTTATTTTGCGCAGCAAAAGAAATCGTTCGAAACCTTTCCGATCCTCTTGCCTCAGGCGGAATTGACTTCCGCCGTGGGCGACCCCATTTGGCGCATACTTGCGCCTTAATGTCCTTCAAGGCATCACGGTTCGTGGGGTGATAAGGCTATGAAATGTACAAAGCTGACCCCTCGAACGCATTTATTTTGCGCAGCAAAAGAAATCGTTCGAAAATAAAAAAAAGGAGACATATATGTCAGAAAAAAGCAAACAAGAGATCAAACAACAGATGGAAGAGGACAGAAAAAAGCGGCTCGTCGAGGAGATCCGTGCCGACTTCGAAAGCAGGCGGGAGGCGCGGCGGAGCATCGAGCGCAGCTGGCAGCTCAACATGAACTTTGTCAGCGGCAACCAGTACTGCGACGTCTCCCCGACGGGCGAGCTCGTGCAGGAGGACAGGGAATTTTATTGGCAGTCGAGAAGGTGTTTCAACCACATCGCACCCACCATCGACACCCGTCTCGCCCGCCTCGCAAAGGTCCGCCCGACCCTCGAAGTCAGGGCCTTTTCGGACAGCGAGGCCGACATCAAGACGGCGCGTCTGTGCTCGGGCATTCTCGAATCGGTCAAGAACAGGCTGGACCTCGGCCAGATCATCTCCAAGGCCTCGCTCTGGTCGGAGACCTGCGGTACGTCCTTTTATAAGGTCATCTGGAATTTCGACGACGGCAACATCATCGGCACGGACGAAACGGGGCACCCTCTGCGCGAGGGAGACGTCAACGTCATCGCCCTTTCGCCCTTCGAGATCTACCCTGACAGCCTGATCGCCGAGAGCATGGAAGAGGTCAAATCGCTCATCCATGCCAAGGCCGTGCCCGTCTCCGAGATCGAAGAGCGGTACGGCGTCGAGCTGAAGGGGCGGGAGATCAACGAGTTTCCGCTCGTGCCCTTTTCGCAGGCGGGGGGATGGAAGAAACCTCTCGACGGCGCGGCGCATCCCAAGCTGGAGAACGCCGAGATCATCATTGAACGGTATACCCGTCCGACGGGAGAATATCCCGAGGGACGGCTTGAGATCGTAGCGGGGGAAACGCTTCTGTACGAAGGACCGCTTCCCTATCGCAACAAAGACAGGGGGGAACGCACGCTGCCCTTCATACGGCAGACGTGCATTCCGTTGGCGGGGTCCTTTTTCGGGACGTCCGTCGTCGACAGAATGATCCCGCTTCAGAGGGCGTACAACGCGGTAAGGAACCGCAAGCACGAATTCTTGAACCGCCTCTCTATGGGGGTCATCGCCGTCGAGGACGGATCCGTGGACGCCGACGAGCTGAGCGAAGAGGGGCTGTATCCCGGGAAAGTCCTCATCTACCGCCAAGGCTCGTCCGCGCCCGAGTTTCTCGACTGCGGGACCATGCCGACCGAATTCCACGAGGAGGAAGAGCGCATCTCGGACGAGTTCATCCTCGTCTCGGGCATGAGCGAGATCTCGCGGAATTCCGCCAACCCCACGCACGTCACATCGGGCGTCGGGCTGCAGCTCCTGCTCGATCAGGACAGCAACCGCATGCAGATGAGCATCGAGAGCGTCGAGCGGGCGATCAAGGAGGCGGGGAAACAGATCCTGCACTTGTACAAGCAATTCGCCTCCGCAAAGCGCGTGCTCAGCATGACGGGAACGGGCGGGGATACCGAGCTCTTCTATTTTTCCGCAAGCGACATCTCGGCGGATGACGTCAGATTTGTCACCGGAAACGAGCGGACGCCCGAGGAAACGCGGGAAGAAATTTTGGAACTTCTGCGCCTCGGCCTGCTCAAAAACGAGGAGGGCGCGATCGACGGCGACACGCGGAACAGGGTGCTCGAGGCCCTCGGCTACGGGTCGCTGGAGAACGCGAGGGACATCTCCTCCCTTCACCTCAAAAAGGCGGAGAGGGAGAACCTCACACTGGCGCAGCATGATGTGGAGGCCGATGAGTATGACGACCATGCTCTGCACATCGCCGAACACATGCGTTTCCTGCTCTCGGGCGGGGAAGAAAACAAGGCGGTGAAGGAGAGGGTGATGCGCCACATCCGCTCGCACCGCAAAGGAGCATGACATGGAAGAGGAAAACGGAAAACAGGAACCCCAAGAGCAGAAGGAACTTCTCGCGGGGAAATTCAAGAGCGTCGACGCCCTCGTGCGCGCATACGGGGAGCTTGAAGCGGAATTTACCCGCCGCAGTCAACGCTTGAAAGCCCTCGAAGGAGAGGAGCGGAAGGGAGAAGAGGCGCACCCTGTCATGGATGCCGACGGTCTCTTCGAGGCCGTCAGCGGGAACGAGGAGGTCAAGGCACGCATTCTGGACGACTATCTGAGATCGCTCAGAGGCGTGCCCCTCCTTTCGGGCTCGGGAGCGGGCGTCACGGCGCCCCCCAAGAGACCGAGATCCATCAGGGAGGCCGGGGAACTCACGCTCGGCTTCCTCAAAAAAAATCAATAAGGAGAAAGTTTTATGACAGTTACGACATCCACAGCCGACAGCGCCCTCAAGAGATATTATCTGAGCGCCGTCACCGATCAATTGGACCTCTACACCAATCCCTTTTTTGCCCGCATCAAGAAGTCCGCGCAGAACATTCAGGGCAGAGAGGTCAGAAAACTCGTCCGTTTCGGGATCAACGGCGGCGTCGGCGCGGGGACGGAGAGCGGGGAGCTTCCCGCCGCGCAGGGCAACAGGTATCAGGTCCTGACCGTGTCCCTCAAGAATCTCTACGGCACCGTGGAGATCTCCGACAAGGCCATCCGCACGTCCTCGAATTCCGAAGGCGCCTTCGTCAACCTGCTCGACGAGGAGATGGAAAATCTCGTCAAGAGCGCGAGCTACAACATGAGCCGTATGCTCTTCGGCAACGGCACGGGGCGTCTCGGAAAGATCGTCTCGACCTCGGATACCGAATGCGTCGTCGATGACGTCACCAACTTCACCGACGGCATGGTCGTCGACGTGTTCAACAATATGGGCATCCTGCACGAGGCAGGCATCCTCGTCAAGGCCGTCGACCGCGACGAGAGCAAACTCATCCTGAGCAAGAGCCTCACTTCCGTCGAGAACTACGACCTCTATGCGGGGGGAGCGAAGAACGTCGAGCTCACGGGCCTCGGCAACATCTTCTCCACGGGCGCCCTCTACGGCGTCACCCGCAAGGAGAACGCATGGCTCAAGCCCTACATGAAAACCGTCGAGACCCTGACCGAGGAGGAGATCCAGCTCGCCATCGACAAGGTGGAGGAGAACTCGGGCGGAAAGATCAACTTCATCATGTGCTCGTGGGGCGTGCGCCGCGCGCTCATCGAGCTCTTGAAGGCCAACCGTTCCGTCGTCGACACCATCGACCTCGAGGGCGGCTACAAGGCGATCTCCTTCAACGGCATTCCCGTCGTCGTCGACAGATTCTGCCCCAAGGGGACGATGTTCCTTCTCAACACGGACGACTTCGTCCTGCATCAGCTCTGCGACTGGGAGTGGCTCGAGGACGAGGACGGCAAGATCCTGAAGCAGATCCCCGGCAAGCCCGTGTTCACCGCGACGCTCGTCAAGTACGCCGATCTCATGTGCTACCGCCCCTGCGGACAGGCAAAAATTTCGGGCATCACCGAGAAGTAAGGAGAGGGATATGACCGTTCGGGAAGTATTGCTCCTTTCCGCCTCCTTTCTCGACGATAAGGAGCTCGCGGCCGCGCTCTCCGGGAGCTCGGTCACGGGGGAGGCGGAGACGCTCCTCAACTGTTTCAATGTGATCGAGAACGAGATCGCCCTCGACGACTATCCGCTGAAGATGACGGAGACGCTGTCCTTCGAGAACGGGCTTTTGCCCTATCCGAAGTTCGCAAAGACGCCCATCGACGTGCTGTCGGTGAAGAGCGGGGACGTGAGGGTGCATTTTACCCTCACGCCCGCGGGCGTCCGCTGCGACTGCGCCGAGGGGGAAGTCACCTACACCTATGCGCCGACCGCAAAGACCATCTCTGGGACGAGCGAGCACGGCGGAAAGATCTCCGCCCGCCTCATGGCGCTCGGCGTCGCCTCCGAATATTGTTTCGTGAAGGGCAGAACGGACGAGGGCAAGATCTGGGGCGTGAAGTACCGTGAGGCGCTCAAGTCCGCGGGCATTCTCCGCCATCCGCTCTGCGTCCGTTCGAGGAGGTGGGCATGAGATACGACAAGGCCCTTTATGCGCCGCAGGAGGAGTTCCTTTCTGAGCGCGTGGACCTTCTCAAGCCCAAGGACGGGCAGAAGGTGTCCCTTTTCCACATGCGGCCGTCCGATACGGGCGTCGTCTGCGGGGAGGGATACAGCGCCGTGCTCACCCTTCCCGTCGGGGCGACCCGCCTGTACGTTCTGGACGACGGCATCTATGCCTACGAACAGGCGCAAAAGGCCCTCTACAACGTCATATCGCGGTCGATGATCTCGGGCATCGCGTCCGAGCCGAGGGCCCTTCTTCCTCATGCGACGGAGGACGGGACCAAGGGCATGTACTGCGTGGAAGGGGGCGCCGTGCGCTATCTCCGTTCGGGCACGGTGCAGGGAGCTTCCACCGTCGGAGGGGACTGCGCCGCCATGCACCACGGAAGGCTCTTTGTAGCCTCGGGCACCCGTTTGAGATTTTCGGCGCCCTTCTCGACGGCGGGCCTTTTGCAGGCGGAGCGGGACCCCGACGGCGCGGGCTACATCGACTTCGAGGACGGAAAGGGGAGCATCCTCGCCCTCGTTCCCTTCCGCGGAAAGCTCTATCTGCTGTTCGAACGCGGCATCATGCGAATGCGGGCGGAGGGGGAGGCGCTCGACTTCGGGGCGGCGGAAATGCCCTTCCGCGGCGGGAAGATCCTGCGCGGCTCTGTCGCGGATGTGGGGAATCGCATCTGCTACATGACGCAGGACGGCCTTTTCTCCTATGACGGCAGCTGTGACTATCACGACACGCCCGAGGAGGTCGACCTCTCCCTGCCCGTCTCGGCGTATGCCTGCAACGGAAAATATGCCGCCGCGGTCACCCTCAGATCGGGCAAGAAGGCCCTCTATCTTTACGACTTTGCGAGAAAGGAGAGAAGATACCTTCTCGCCGAGGGACTGCTCGCGGGGGACGGGGAGTACTTTCTCGCGGGAGCGGGCGTGTACCGTCTGACGGAGCGCGGCCTGCCTCTCGGGGAAGATTGCTCGGCGGAGATCGCTCTGTGTTCTCCGCCCCGCGCCCTCGCATGGGTGAGGGTAGAGGGGGAAGGCCAATTTGAACTCCGCATCGGCGGGATCGTCTATCCCTGCGAAGGCGGGGAAAAGGTCAACGTCGGCGGCAGGGAAAAACAGTCCATGACGCAGATCGGCATCACGGCAAAGAGTGCGGACTTCCGCATCCGCGCCCTCGGCATTGCATGGAGGAAGAAGGATGGAGATTGATATCATAGACCTCACCGATCCCGACTATCAGGATCTGTCGGCCGTACAGCTCGCCATGGTCCGCGCGGCGCAGGTCAAAAAGAACACGCTTGTCGCGGAGAATGACGCCGAGAAGAAAAAACTCTTCTACTTCATGCTCTCCAACAATACGGCGCGGAGCAACATCAGGAAGTTTGAGGAAGAACGCCTCGACGCCCTCACCGAGCAGAAGATCTCGGCCGTGCGGGAGGACCTCATCCAGCAGCTCCGGTTCGAATCCATTGCCGCGGAGGGGAATGAGGCGGGACCCTATCGCTATCCCGAAAATCCCAATTACGCCCTCTCGCCGTCGCAGAGATTTTTGGTCGTGCGGAACTACTACATGGACGTGACGAGCGACCCTGCGACCCGCTTGCAGATGTACACGATGGATACGCTCGCCCGCGCCTATCTCGGGGAGTATTATCAGACCCTCTACGAGCTCTTGGCACAGTATGTAACATGAAAAGATCTCCCCTCGCGGGAGATTTTTTTGGAATGAGACCTACGGAGCTTGCTCATTCTGCCCCTGAGCGTAGTCGAAGGGGAAGGATCCCCTTGGTCGATGTCGGACTTCGTATGAGGGGATCCTTCGGGCTACGCCCTCAGGATGACGCGGAGGGCAACGGACTTCGTTCTTCGGGATGTTTCGCTACGCTCAACATGACGCGGAGGCAACGGACTTCGTTCTTCGGGATCCTTCGACACGCCGCCTACGGCGGCGGCTCAGGATGACGCGCGGGGCGCGGGTCCGCCCTTGCCTTGCCCACCCCTCGAGGGGTGGGTGTCGAGCGTAGCGAGACGGAAGGGGTGTCGTTCTGATAATGCCCCTCATCCGTCACGGCTGCGCCGTGCCACCTTCCCCCCACCCGATGGTGGGGTGAAGGTTTCTGTGCTCATTCTGAGCGGGTTTTCATAATTCTAAATTCCTGAAATTCCCGCCGTGAAATATTACTTGTCATTTTCGTGCATATATGCTATAATAAAGCTATGTCTAAATTACTCGGCATCGACGTCGGCTCCACGACCGTCAAGGTGAGCGTCATCGGCGAGGACGGAAATGTGCTCTCTTCCTCGTATGTGCGCCACTTTTCCCGCGTCAAGGAGACCGTTCTATCCGAACTTGAAAAGATCCGTCCCTTCGGGGATACATACAGGGCCGCCGTCACGGGCTCGGCGGGGCTCGGGCTTGCCCAGCGGGGCGGGCTCGCCTTCGTGCAGGAGGTGCAGGCGGCATACGGCGCCATCCGCGCCCTTCATCCCGACGTAGACGTCGCCGTCGAACTCGGGGGCGAGGACGCCAAGATCATCTTCGTCACAGGCGGCGCAGAACAGCGCATGAACGGCAGCTGTGCGGGCGGCACGGGGGCATTCATCGACCAGATGGCCACACTTCTCGACATCACCGCCGACGAGATGGACGCGCTTTCCCTTGAGGCCGAACGGGTGTACCCGATCGCCTCGCGCTGCGGCGTGTTTGCAAAGTCGGACATTCAGCCTCTCCTCAACCAGGGGGCCAAGAAGTCGGACATTGCCGCGTCCATCTTCCGCGCCGTCGTCGACCAGACTGTCTCGGGCCTCGCGCAGGGGCGGCGGATCAAGGGGAAAGTGCTCTTCCTCGGCGGGCCGCTCTACTTCCTGAAGGGGCTCAGAAAGGCCTTCAAGGAGACGCTCGGCCTCGACGACGAACACGCCGTGTTCCCCGAAAACGGCCCCTGTTTCATGTCCATCGGCGCGGCCATGTATGCGAAAAACGTCAAGGAAGAGTCCCTCGACGGAATCATGGAGCGGCTCTCCGCCTCTCCCGATGGGGACAGCATCGCCGTCGGCCGCCCGCTTTTCTCTTCCCAACAGGAATATAACGAGTTCATCCGCCGCCACCAGAGGAGCGATCTTCCCTTTCAGGACATCCACAAGTACAAGGGGGAAGCCTATCTCGGCATCGACTCGGGCTCGACGACGACCAAACTCATGCTCATCACGCCCCAAAACGAGATCTTGTGGAGCCACTACCAGTCCAACAACGGCCAGCCCCTCGAGATCGTCGTCAATAAGCTGAAGGAGCTCTACTGGCTCACCAAGGACAAGATCGTCATCCGCGGCGCATGCGTCACGGGCTACGGCGAGGACATGATGAGGGCGGCGCTCAAGATCGACTTCGGTATCGTCGAGACGATGGCGCACTTTAAGGCGGCCCTTCACTTCAATCCCGACGTCGACTTCATCATCGACATCGGCGGGCAGGACATCAAGTGTTTCAAGGTCAAGAACAGGGCCATCGACTCCATCATGCTGAACGAGGCCTGCTCCTCGGGCTGCGGCTCCTTCATCCAGACCTTTGCCAAGGCGATGGGCATGGAGATCGAGCCCTTCTCCCGCCTCGGCCTCTTTGCAAAGCGGCCCGTCGAGCTCGGCTCCCGCTGTACCGTCTTTATGAACAGCTCCGTAAAGCAGGCCCAAAAGGAGGGGGCGAGCATCGAGGACATCTCCGCGGGGCTCTCCTCGTCCATCGTCAAGAACGCCATCTACAAGGTCATCCGTGCGCGGACGCCCGACGAGCTCGGCAGCCACATCGTCGTGCAGGGCGGGACCTTCCTGAACGACGCCGTCCTGCGCTCCTTCGAGATCGAGACGGGCAAAGAGGTCATCCGTCCCGCCATTGCGGGGCTCATGGGGGCCTTCGGGGCCGCGCTCTATGCAAAGGAGAACACGCCGAAAGACAAACTCATGTCGGACATCCTCACCGAGGCCGAACTTTCCCGCTTCACCTATGCCTCACGGGCGATCACCTGCAACGGCTGTACTTCCCACTGCAGCGTCAACATTCTGACCTTCTCGGACGGCAGAAGATTCGTCTCGGGCAACAAATGCGAACGCGGGGCGGGGCTCAAGCCGCGGAAGGACGTCCCCGACATCTATGCCTTCAAATATGAGAAACTCCTTGCGATGCCCTCGCTGAGCGTCGAGGGAAAGAGGGGGACCGTGGGGCTCCCGCTGCAGCTCGTCATGTACGAACAGCTTCCCCTCTGGACGGAATTCTTTGAAACTTGCGGCTTTAAGGTCGTTCTCTCGGACAGGAGCTCCCGCGAGCTCTACTTCCGCGGCCAGCACACCGTCGCGAGCGACACGGCCTGCTATCCCGCAAAGCTCATGCACGGGCACATCGAGAGCCTTCTCGACCGCGGCGCCGATTTCATCTTCTATCCCTGCGAGAGCTATAATTTGGACGAGCACGACAGCGTCAACCACTACAACTGTCCCGTCGTCGCCTACTATCCCGAACTTCTGAAGGCCAACAACGAACGGCTGACGAAGGAGAACTTCATCATGCCCTATCTCGACCCCAACGACGAGGGGACGACGGTGAAGGCGCTCAAAAAGGCGCTTGGCCGCTATAAACTGTCCGCCACGCTCATCAAAAAGGCGTACCGTGCGGGCCTTAAGCGCATGGAAGAGTGGCATGAGGAGATCAAGGAGAAGGGCAGGGAGATCTTATCTGCCGCCGAACGGGAGGGGAGAGAGATCATCGTGCTCGCGGGCAGGCCCTACCATGCCGACCCCGAGATCAACCACGGCATCAACAAGCTCCTCTGCTCGCTGGGGCTTGCCGT
>CANREC010000044.1 GCA_947629535.1 uncultured Clostridia bacterium
GATAAACGCTGAAAGCATCTAAGCGTGAAACTGACCTCAAGATAAGGTATCCCATATCATAAGATAGTAAGACCCCTCAAAGACGATGAGGTCGATAGGCCGGGGGTGTAAGTGCGGTAACGCATTGAGCTGACCGGTACTAATAGGTCGAGGGCTTGATCTCATGAAAGTGAGAAGAGCAGTACGGATCTCTTAAAGATCGGAAAAAGACTATGATTTCAAAAGGCTTGTTTCTTACCTTCCCCTTCTGAGTAATTTCTTGCTTGCAGTTGTCAGTCTATGGAGACTGAAAGTTTCGTGAAATTCTTTTTTGGGAAAAGAATTTCACGAGGGGAAAACAGAAAGCATCTCCAAGCAAACCGACCGCGGGACTTGGTCCTTCGGAAGAACGGTGAGCGCAGGTATGCGCAAATGGGGTGCGCGGCGCAAAAGCGTGGTTTTGCTTGCGCCATAAGCAGGATCACAAGATCTGTTGGGAAACAGATCTGGGTGATACGTCGTTAAAGGGGGAAACTTTTAACGACACTTGATATGACCGTCCGAAAGGACGTTTATATACCATTCCGGTGACGATAGCAGAGAGGATCCACCTGTTCCCATCCCGAACACAGAAGTTAAGCTCTCTCACGCCCAAAGTACTTGGCCCAACGGCCCGGGAGGATAGGTAGTTGCCGGATCCAAAACAAAAAGCACTTGCTGTTGCAAGTGTTTTTTTTGAGTTAAAATTGAGCGAGGGGCCTACCTTTTTTTGGGGGGACGGGGCTCCGTAGGTCTAATGGGATCCTTCGGGCTTTGCCCTCAGGATGAGCGGAAGGACTTCGTTTGAGAGGATCCTTCGCTGACGCTACTTCGTCGCTACGCTCCTCGTGCCGCGCTTGGTGCAATAAGAATGCGCGCGGGGCAGAATGAAAAAAACCCGACTTATTGTCGAGTTTTCGTGTTTTTGGGTCAATCGTCGGCGGAGCCGAGCGGGTCGTTGGCGGCGATCTTGTCGGCAATGCGGACAAACGCTTCCGCGTCCTCTTCGCCGATCGTCGCGATGATGTTCCGCACGAGCGCGAGCGTCTTTTCGTGCTCCTTCAAAAACACATCGAAGTTTTTTGCCCGAACGAGCGTCGTCCGCTTGTCCTGCCCGTCCGTCTTTTCGAGATATCCCTGTTTCACGAGGGAATCGATCGTACGGTTGACGAGCGACTTCAGCATCTTTGTGCGGCTGACGATCTCCTTGAAGGAGACGAGCCCCTCTCCGTCCTCGAGATATCGATTGTAGACGAGGTTCATGACGACCGCCTCGTTGTAGATCATATCCTGCGTGATGCGGGTGTTTTTGAGAACGCCCGTCAGCTTGATCCAAGCTGTAATGATCCTCTCATCCAATGTTTCCATTGTTCCGCCTCACTTAATATTCTGAATAAAATCATTATACCGCGACGCGAAGAGAAAGTCAACATTTTTTGAAATTTTTATCAAAAAGTTATGCAAAAAGAATTCGTTTACAAATCGGCCGCGGCGTGCTATAATGTCGTCATGGAACTTCCCATGGACCCTGCAATGCTCTATAGCTATCTCAATACGCTGCTGCGGGATGAGTGCGACGGCTTTTCGTCGCTCTGTGAAAGGTTGGATCTCGACCCCGAGACTTTCTCCGACGCCCTTTCTGCCGCGGGACTTTTTTATGACGCCGCCCAAAAACGGGTGATATTCAAGTGATTTATCCACATATCAACACGGCCGTTGTGGAAAAGTGTTGACAGTGTTGATTTCTTTTCAAAGGAAGGTGAGAACGTGTCACAGTATGAGATCATGAAATTATTCGAACAGTATGACGAGATCTCGGAAGGGGACTTCACGCCCGACGAGCTCGAGGAGTACCTTGCCTACGCGCGGAGCGAGGAGAAACCGCTTTCTCCCCTTGCGTGGAAGGCGCAGTATTTTTCCTATTACGATGATGTGAAAGACAAGTCCCTCAAAAAGCAGGACTGGTGAGCTTTTACGAAAGGAATTTGGTCGGGCGGAAGGCGAGGAGCCAGAAGAGGAGCCAGAGCGCCGCAACGCCCGTCAGGGAGAGCGCCGCACGGTAGACGGAGACGTTTCCCGCGCAGAGAAAGAGCAGGAGATCGAACCCGAGCAGGGCGTAGACGCTCGCAAAAATGCCGAATAAAATCAAAATGCCGCACATGATCCACGTCGTGTATTTCATGGCGGCAGTATTTGTAATTTGAGAAAAAATAACGATGAGTTTCGATGAATTTTGCTCGCCCCCCGTGGGGCCAACGCTCCCTTAGAATGAACGGATTGGTGCCCCCTCCTTGGGAGGGGGTAGGGGGCAACGAATACGATCATGCCCACCTAGTCACCTTCGGTGACAGCTCCTCCTTGGGAGGAGCCTTCCAGCCCGTCTAATGAGATCCTTCGACTGTGCCCTCAGAATGAGCATATCACCGCAATTCTTAATTTTCCTTCGTTCATGTTATGTTTTCCACGACGAGCTTGGTGAAATCCACGCCTTCCAAAAAGTCGGCGGGGCGGAAAACGACGTGGCGGAACTTCGCATACCGGAAGATATGCTGTTTCAAAAGTACGGGCGTCGGGACGTCGAGAGAAGTGCACATCTCGGCAAGGTAGCCGAAAAAATCCGAATACGAGAAGGCCTTTTCGCCCTCGTAGACCGTCTGTTTTACGATATGATCGTCTTGATAGACTTTCGCCCAAATGCGGAACATATCTCTATTATAGCAAACTTTTATGCGAAAAAGCAAGGGATAATGAGGCGCGGGGGGCAAAGATACTTGACAAATTCTCGTAAAAGCGTTATAATCGTTTCGCTGAAAGATGCCGTGATTTCTATGCAGAGGGAATCACGGTATCATTTATAAAAAAAGAACGCGCATATGGCGCGAAAAAAGAGGTAAATCATGGCAGAACAGTTTATCATGACCAGAGAGGGCTATGAGGAAGCGAAGAAACGCCTCGACTATCTGATCAACGTGAAGCGTGCCGAGATCGTCGGGCGCATTCAGGAGGCCCGCAGTCACGGCGATCTTTCGGAGAATGCCGAATACGACGCGGCCAGAAACGAACAGGCGGCAAACGAGGGCGAGATCTTGGAACTCGACCACCGCATCAAGAACGCCGTCATCGCCGAGGAGAACGACGACAATTCCGTCGTTCACATCGGCACCGTCGTCACCGTCTACGATAAGGAATTCGAAGAGGAAGTCTCCTACACCATCAAGGGCTCGACGGAAGCGGACGCCATGAACAACATCATCTCCAACGAGAGCCCCGTGGGCGCGGCGCTCATCGGCCGCAAGAAGGGCGACGTCGTCACCGTCAAGGCCCCCAACGGAGAATATCAGCTCAAGATCTTAAAGATCGAACTCAAGACATCCGAGAGCGACGCAGACTAAAACCATGGAAGAGAACAGAAACGAAGAAGAGCTCATCGAACAGGCGAGGATCCGCCGCGAGAAACTCAAAAAATTACAGGACGAAGGACACGATCCCTACAAGGTGACGAGCTATCCCGTCACCGATCTTTCCGCAGACATCAAGGAAAAATTCGAGACTTATGAAGGGAAAACCGTCTGTATCGCGGGCCGTCTCATGTCCCGCCGCATCATGGGGAAGGCGTCCTTTTCGCACATTTCGGACAGCAAGGGCAGCATCCAGATCTATGTGACGCGGCAGGACGTCGGCGAGGACAAGTACACCGCTTACAAGAAGGATTTCGACATCGGCGACATCGTCGGCGTCAAGGGGTTCGTGTTCAAGACGCAGACGGGGGAAGTCAGCGTGCATGCCGTGGAGCTCGACATGCTCTCCAAGGCCCTTCTGCCCCTTCCCGAAAAGTTCAACGGCCTTCAGAACATGGACATGAAGTACCGTCTCCGCCATCTCGACCTCATCATGGACGACGGCGTCAAGGACACCTTCTATAAGCGCGCGAGGATCATCTCGGGCATCCGCAGGTTCCTCGACGGCCGAGGCTATATGGAAGCCGACACGCCCATCCTTCTGCCCCTCGAGATCGGCGCCGACGCCCGTCCCTTCAAGACGCATCACAACGCTCTCGACCTCGACATGTATCTCCGCATCGAGACGGAGCTGTACTTAAAGCGGCTCATCGTCGGGGGATTCGGCAAAGTGTACGAGATGGGCCGCATCTTCCGCAACGAGGGCATGGACGCCAAGCACAACCCCGAATTCACCACCGTCGAGATCTATGAGGCCTTCGCCGATTACCACACGATGATGGACCTCGTCGAGGAGATGTACAAGACGGTCGCCCTCGACGCCTGCGGGACCCTTCGGATCGAATATCAGGGCACGACGCTCGACCTCTCGCACTGGGAAAAACTCACGATGACCGAGGCCGTCAAAAAGTACTCGGGCGTGGACTTTGCGCTCGTGAAGAGCGACGAAGAGGCGCGTGCGCTCGCCGCAGAGCATCACATCGAACTCGAGAAGGGAAAGGACACCAAGGGCCACATCCTCGCAGAATTTTTCGATGCTTATGTCGAGGATAAGCTCATCCAGCCCACCTTCATCTATGAATATCCCGTGGAGATCTCCCCCCTTGCCAAGCGCAAGCCCGACGACCCCACGATGACAGAACGCTTTGAATATTTCATGATGGGCATGGAGATGGGCAACGCCTTCTCCGAGCTCAACGACCCCATCGACCAGCGCCAGCGCATGGAAACGCAGGCGGCGCGGAAGAGGGCGGCGGGCGCGAACGCACAGGTGGACGAGGACTTCCTCGACGCCCTCGAGCACGGCATGCCCCCGACGGGCGGCCTCGGGCTCGGCGTCGACAGGCTCGTCATGCTCCTCACGGACAGCGCGACCATCCGCGACGTCCTGCTCTTCCCCACGATGAAACCCAAGAAGTAAGGAATTCGTTTTGGACGCGAAAATCACAAAACAGAGGCTCGGCGTTTTCCTCTCATACGACTGGCTGAAGATCCTCGGCGTCATCGCCGTTGCGGTCGCGGCGCTCTATGTGCTCTTTACGATGATCGCGACCCGCCCCACCATCGCACAGGTGTATACGGTCTATTCCTACGGGGGGCTCAAGATCGGGGGAGACACCAACAACTTCATCGACCGTCTCGAGGGAAAGTTCTCCTTTGACATTCTCGAAGTCGAGATGCAGAATTTCGAGGAAGGGATGATGGGGGAACAGGCGCTTGCCGCCCGCCGCGGCATGCTGGAGGGCGACGCCGTCATCGCCGCCGACTACACGGAGGAAGAGGACGGCGCGACCGCCTTTGCGCAGCTTTGCAGCGGCTATGAGAGATACAACATCGAACAGGGCAAGGCCGAGGGATTCTATGAGATCCCCGCGCTCATGGCGGAGACGGAGACCTATCTTTCGGAGTTCTTCGACGGCCTCGAGGGCGAGCTCATCGGCGGAAAGGCCGAAGAGTCCTTTGAGCGAAAGAACGGAAAGGACAAGCGTTTCAAGACGGCCGCACAGAAGGAGACGGGCGTCGCGCTCGAGCGGGAACGGCTCATCGCCCTCCGCGACAACTATCTCTTCGTCAAGGCCGCCTTTGAGGACGGCTCCCTCGAAACCGTCGCATATCACAGCTCTTTTTGGGGACAGACAGAGGACGGCACGGAAGTGGAAGTCCCCTATGAGGCCGAGATCGGCGTCAGTCTCAAAAAACTCACGGGGATCTCCGATCTCTTTTACTACTTCAGCGGGGGGGACAAGGATACGGAAAAACTCGTCCTGCTCTTCTTCGACAACGGCTACCGTGTAGAGGACGCCAAGTACGAGAACTGGACCTTCCTTCGCTACCTTTTGGAGAGTTATGCGCCTGCACATTCGTGAGATGCTCTCGGCGCAGGGGCCGCACGTCTCCTTCCACACGCCGGGGCACAAGCGGCGGGGGGACGACATCACCGAGCTCAGCTATTCGGACTGCCTGCTCTCCCCCCACGGCGTCATTCTCTCGGCCGAGCGGGACGTCGCGGCCATTCTCGGCGCGGAGAGAAGTTTTCTTCTGACGGACGGGAGCACTTCGGGCGTCTTTTCCATGCTCTATGCGCTGAAGAGGGAGGGAGTGAGGAAACTCGCCTTCCCCGTCTTTTCGCACAGGAGCGTCTACAACGCCTGCCGCGTGCTCGGGCTCGAGCCCGTGCTCATGCAGCAGGAGTGCGTCCGCGGCATTCCCGCACAGCCCCCGATAGAGGCGATCGTGGCGGCGGAGAGCGGGGCGGACGCCCTTCTTCTGACCTCACCCGACTATTACGGTTTTCTGGCGCCCATGTCCGAGGCAAAGGAAATTTGCGGGGCCCATGCCAAGCCCTTTATCATCGACGGGGCGCACGGCTCGCACCTGCACTTCACGGACATGCATGCCTCAAAATTTGCCGACATGTGGGTGGACGGGGTGCACAAGTCCCTTCCCGCCCTCACGCAGGGTGCCGTCGTCTCGGCCAAGACGAAGAGGTGGGCGGCGGCCCTTGAGGAAGGCGTCGCCACCTTCCGCACGACCTCGCCTTCCTACCCGATCATGGCGAGCGTCGAAGAGGCCGTCAAGTGGCCGAGAAACGAGACCGTCGAGCGGGCGGCGGCACAGTTCAAAGAGGACTTCGGCGCCGTCAAAAACGACGACTGGACCAAGATCCTCATCTTCTTCGGGGAGCAGGCCGACGCGGCCGAGAAGGCGCTTGCGGCGGCGGGCGTATATCCCGAATTCAATGACGGAAACTATCTTATGTTCTACCTTTCTCCCTGTACGGCGGAAGAGGACTTAAAGAGGCTCGGAGAGCTCCTGAAAGACCTGCCGCGCGGCGGGACGGGGAAGGTGAAAGCGGGGAAGATCCCCATCTATTCGGAGGGCGTATGATACGGCTTTTGCGTTCCACAAGGGTGTATCGAAGCATGGGAGACGTCTCCCATACCACCCTCGTGACCTTTTCGGACGAGAAATATCTGCGCACGCTCCTCAAGGAGTGCGCCAAGGCCTTTTTCGGCGCGGCAGACGGCTCGCGCGAGGCCGCCCTCATCGAAAAGGAGCAATTCACCGACTGTATCTTTCTGCCCGAGAAAGGGGGAAAGCTGACTGCGGAGATGTGTGCGCGGATCGTCGACGAGAGCGCCCTTCTCCCCGTCGAGGCGCAAAAAAAACTCTTCGTCCTCGACGCCTTCCATACCGCCCCCGCGCTCGTGCAGAATAAACTTCTGAAGATCTTCGAGGAACCCCCCGAACGGGTGTATTTCCTGCTCGGCGCCGTCAACGAACATGCCGTGTTTCCGACCGTCCGTTCCCGTGCGCAGGGGGAATTTGTCCCCCCCTTTGCGGAAGAGCAGATCTATGAGGCCCTTTCCCGCATGTATCCCGACAGGGACGGGAAGGCGGCCGCGGCGGCCTGCGGGGGCGTGCTCTCCGTTGCAGAGGCCTTTCTTTCGGAGGGGGAAGAGATCTTCCTCCGTGCCGAGGAATACCTGAAGGGAGAGGATATTGAGCGGTTCTGCCGCACGCTCACGGACAAAAGGGACGCCGACCTCTTCTTCTCGTCGGTGAAGATGGTGCTCCGCGACGTCATGTTCTGTGCGGCGGGGCTCGGAAAATACGCCGCCCGCAGGAGCGAGGGGACGAGGGAACTTTCTTCGCTCTACACCGTCGGCGCGGCGATCGGGGGGCTCACCCTCATCGGAGAGGCGCAGCAGCAGATCGTATTCAACGCAAACTTCTCGCAATGTGCCCTGAATCTTGCGATACAGCTCAAAAAGGAGAGAGAGAAATGGCAAAGGTTGTCGTGATCAAATTCAGAAACGCTTGCAAGTCCTATTATTTTGCCCCCGGGAAGGAAGAACTCAAGAAGGGGCAGGGCGTCGTCGTGGAGACGGCGCGCGGCATCGAGTACGGCATCGTCGCCGACCCTGAGCGGGAAGTCCCCGACTCTTCCGTCGTTACGCCCTTGAAACCCATTCTCCGCGTCGCAACGCCGCAGGACGAGGAGACGGTCAGACGGCACGAGGAGCGCCGCCCCGAGGCCATGCGCGCCTGCCGCGAGAAGATCGCCAACCACGGGCTGAAGATGAAGCTCATCGACTGCGAATTTACCTTCGACGGCAACAAGGTCGTGTTCACCTTCACCGCCGACGGGAGAGTGGACTTCCGCGAGCTCGTCAAGGACCTCGCGTCCTACTTCCACATGCGCATCGAGCTCAAACAGGTCGGGATCCGCGACGAGACGAGGATCTTGGGCGGCATCGCCCCCTGCGGCAGGGAATGCTGCTGTGCGGGGAGCATGCCCGACATCAAGAAAGTCTCCATCAAGATGGCCAAAAATCAAGGGTTATCGCTCAACCCGGGCAAAATTTCGGGGCTGTGCGGAAGGCTCATGTGCTGTCTTTCCTATGAGGATGAATACTACGCGGGCGCATGCAAAAAGATGCCCAAGATCGGCTCTACCGTCTCGACGCCCGAGGGCAAGGGCACCGTCGTCTCGGGCAACATGCTCAAAATGAACGTGCGGGTCAAGATCGAGAAGGACGGCGCCGTTTTCTATCGCGATTTTCCCGTTGCGGACCTCAAGTTCAAGCGGGGCCCCGAGATCGAGGAAGAGACAGAGGGTTCGGACGATAAAAATTCCGATTGATTTTGCCGAAACGCTTTACGAACGCAAAAACATGTGATATAATACAGTCAGACTTTTTATGGAGGGAGAAACCATGGCTCACAAGATCAATGAGGAGTGCATCTCCTGCGGGACCTGCGCGGACACCTGCCCCGTCAGTGCGATCGCTCCCGGTGACAGCACCTACGTCGTCGACCCCGACACTTGCGTAGACTGCGGCGCGTGCGAGGGCGTTTGCCCCGTCGGCGCGATCCAACCGGAATAAGCAAACGCAAAAAAAGGCGCGGTCTCCCGCGCTTTTTTTGTTTCGGTCCCCCGCTCATCCTGAGCCCCCTTGTGGGGCGAAGGATCCCCTTGAACGAAGTCCCGCGCTCATCCTGAGCCCCCTCGGGGCGAAGGATCCCCTTAAACGAAGTCCGACATCGACCAAGGGGATCCTTCGGGCTTCGCCCTCAGGATAAGCATGGGGCAACCCTTGCCCACCCCGACAATGCCCTCAGGATGAGCATGGGACAACCCTTGCCCACCCCTTGAGGGGTGGGTGTCACGAGCCATGCGAGTGACGGAAGGGGTGTCATTCTTATAACGCCCCGCCTTATTTTCCCCATGCGAGTTATCGAATCCCTGCAAACAGGCAATTACAAGATCGTACAGGACACAGAGCTCTACCGTTTCACTTCGGACGCGGTCCTCTTGTCGCGCTTTCAAAGGGCCAAAAAGGGCGAACGGGTGGCCGATTTCTGCGCGGGGAGCGGCATCGTCGGGCTCCATTTCTATGCCGAAAACGAGGGCGTCTCCTCGGTCACCCTCTTTGAGATGCAGGAAGAGCTTGCGGCCATGAGCCGCGAGACTGTGGCGCTCAACGGCCTCGAAAAGGTCTTTACCGTCGAGAACGTGCGCGTGCAGGACATTCCGCCGTCATATCATGAATATTTTTCGCTCATTCTCTGCAACCCGCCTTACGAAAAAGGGGGCCTCGTGAGCCCCGACGGGAAAAAGGCGCTCTGCCGCAAGGAGATCTCCCTGACCCTTCCCGAGCTCACCGAGAGCGCGAGGAAATGTCTGAAATTCGGCGGAAGATTCTCCCTCGTCCACCGCGCCGACCGCCTCGCCGAGGTGCTCTACACGCTGCACGAGGGCGGTCTCGAACCCAAAAAAATGCAACTTATTGCGGGAAAAACGGGGGATACGCCCTATTGCGTGCTTATCTCTGCCGTCAAGGGCGGCAAGGCGGGCATGGAAATTTTGCCTACGGTCTCGAACGACCGAAGGGGGATCTGACATGATACAATTCGTCGCAACGCCCATCGGAAATCTGAAGGACATCACTCTCCGCGCCCTCGAGGCGCTCAAGGAGGCCGACGTCATCTTCTGCGAGGACACCCGCCATACCGTCAAGCTCCTTTCGGCGTATGACATCAAAAAACCCCTTCAAAGCTGCCATAAATTCAATGAAAGAGAGGCGGCGGAGAAGATCCTGTCGCTCTCGGGAGAGGGGAAAAAGGTCTGCATCGTCTCGGACGCGGGCATGCCCGCCATCTCCGACCCCGGCTGGGAAGTCTGTAAGTTTCTGCGCGAGGCGGGGGAACCCTACACGGTGCTCCCGGGTGCAAACGCCGCCCTCTCTGCGCTCGTCCTGTCGGCTTTACCGAGCGATAAGTTCGCATTTTTGGGATTTTTGCCCGAAAAAAAGAGGGAGCGCGACGCCCTTCTCAATGAGTACAAAACTTGCCGCGCGACGCTCGTTTTCCACAGCGCTCCGCAGGACGTCGACCGCGATATTCGCGACATATGTGCGATTTTCGGGGACAGAAAGGCCTGCGCCGTCAGAGAGATCACCAAGATCCACGAGAGCGCGGAGCCCTTCACGCTCCAAGGGGGGCTCGCGGGGGAAAAGCGGGGGGAGTATGTGCTCGTCGTCGAGGGCGCCCAAAAGACGGAGAACGCGCTCAACGCGCTTCCCGTGCGCGACCATGTGCTGTACTATATGGAGCAGGGCTACGACAAGAAAGAGGCCCTCAAGCTCGCCGCCCGTGACCGCGGCGTCTCCAAATCCGCCCTTTACGCCGAAACCTTGGACTTATGACCAACGCCTCAAGGCGGCAAGGAAAGGGCGTCCTCTCGCTGCCCTGCATTCCGCTCATCCTGAGGGCCTTTAGGCCCGAAGGATCCCCTCAAACGAAGTCACCCCCGCTCATCCTGAGGGAGCGTAGCGACCGAAGGATCCCCTCAAACGAAGTCCAACATCGACCGTCGGGATCCATCGCTACGCTCTGAATGACGCATACTTGCCCCCTCCCGAGAAGGGGGGTGGGCAATGACGATCATGCCCACCTCAGTCACCTGCGGTGACAGCTCCTCCTTGGGAGGAGCCTTTCGCCTGTTTAATGGGATCCTTCCCTTCGGCTGCGCTCAGGGTCAGAATGAGCGCGGTCCCGCCATTAAAATGCAACGCTGTGCGTTCATTTTTTAATTTTCATGGAAATAGGGTTGCAATCGTACGCGAATCCTGTTATAATCTCTATATGCTCACTGCACTTTTCCCGAAAATCGAAAACACAAAGTTCACGCAGATCGTGCGTGATTTTTTCCGTTCCTCATATTATCCCTTCATCATCGCCGCGCTGATGGCCATCTCGGAGATCTTCGCGCTCGAACTTCCCGTCTACTACATCTATCTCGCCCTCGGCGCCGTCTGTATCTTTTTCTGTGACGACACGCTCGGCATTCTTCCCATCACTTGCTGCGGCTACATGACGTACGCCTACAAGAACAATCCCGGTAACCACACCGAAACGACCGCATTCGGCAAACCCGCCGTGCTCCTGCAGCTCTATGTGATCCTCGGTATCGCCGTCGTTCTTCTTATCGGCCGCCTCGTCTTTTCCGTCATTCGCCGCCCGACCCGCAAAGTCCCCTCCCTTCTGCTCGGGTTCGTCGTGCTCGGCTTTGCCTACCTCATGGCAGGCGTCGGATCGGGGCTCTATGACCCCGCAAAGGCCCTTCCCTACGGCATCGCCCAGATCGGGTCGCTGTGCGTGTTCTACTTCTATTTCTACTACACCGTCGACTGGGAGAGGGTCGAAAAGGGCTATATCTTCACTGTTTTTCTTGCGGTCGGTGTCGGAATGCTCGCCGAGATCGGCGCAATGTACACCCATGAGGGTGCCATTGTCAAGGAAAACGGCATCTGGACGGTCCACCGCGGCGCACTCGGCACGGGCTGGGGCGTCTATAACAACGTCGGCTGCGTCATGGCGATGTGCATTCCCGCGCCCTTCTACTTTGCCGTCAAAAATGAAAAATGGGGATGGGCTTTCTCCATCCTCGGGTGCGTCTTTATGCTCGGCGTCGCCTTCACGCAGAGCCGCGGCTCCATTCTCTTCGGCGCGGTCGTGTTCCTCGCCTGCGTCGTCGCCGTGCTCGTCGCGGCGAAGGGGAAAAACCGTCTCCTCAACGGCGTCGTGTTCGGGGCCCTGTTCCTTGGTCTCGCCGTCGGTTTCTTCTGTTTCCGCGAACGGTTCGAGGGCATCTTCTCGGCCTTCGCCAAGGCGGGTCTGGACGACTCGAGCCGTTTCGACATCTACCGCGCCTGTGTGGAGAACCTGAAGTCGGCGCCCGTGTTCGGCGTCGGGTTCCACAATTCGGCAGGCTATACCATCCGCGACACCCTCTTTACGCCGAGACGAGCGCACAATACGCTCTTCCAGCTCGTCGCGAGCGGGGGCGAGGTCGCGCTCATCGCCTACATCATCCACCGTTTGCAGACGGTGCGGCTCTTCTTCCGCCATCCCAATTTTGAAAAGACCATGGCGGCGTTCATCATCGGGGCCCTCCTTCTCACGAGCCTTGTGGACTGCAATGTTTTCAATCTCGGCCCCGGCCTTCTCTACAGCTGCGTCCTCGTCTACACCGAATGCCGCGCAGACGCCGCCCCTGTTCATTCTGAGGCGCAGTGAAGGATCCGTTTAATTAAAAATTAAGAATTAAGAATTGTGGCGAACGCGGCGGGGCGCAATTTTGCGCCCCGCCGCTTTTATGATGAACGATACTATGCGTCGCTCGTTTTTTTGCCCCCTCCCGAGGAGGGGGATCAAGGGGGTGGGCGACCCTATTTGGTACCCTACGGGAACCTTACTGTCCCTGCATATAGCGTTTCCGAGACCAACCCGATTGAT
>CANREC010000045.1 GCA_947629535.1 uncultured Clostridia bacterium
AATTTTTCGGGATGACGGATGAGTTCGGGATCCCCGCCCTGCGCCGTCACGGTCTCGATGAGTTTTTCGAGGGCGGAGCCGTTCTTGACCGAATTCTCGGCCTTGCGTATGCACTCTTCGACCGTCCCCATGCCCGCAAGGGAGAGCATGTGTCCCGCGAGAGTCATGCAGATGTCTGTCAGATCCTTCGGGCCGCGGCCGTTGAGCGTCTCAACAGCCTCGATGACCTCGAGGGAATTGCCGACGGCATAGCCGAGCGGACGGTCCATATCTGTGATGAGGGCGGCCATCTTCTTCCCCGCGTTCTTGCCGATGTCGACCATGAGGCGGGCGAGCGCACGGCTGTTTTCAACGGTTTTCATGAAGGAACCGCTGCCCGTCTTGACGTCGAGCACGATGCAGTCGTCGTCGGCGGCAAGTTTCTTGCCCATGATGCTCGAGGCGATGAGCGGCATGCTGTCCACCGTGGCCGTGACGTCCCTGAGGGCGTAAAGTTTCTTGTCTGCGGGGGCGAACTGTTTGCTTTGGCCGACGATCGCGAGGCCGATGTCGTTGACCTGCGCGACAAATTCCTCGTCGGAGAGGGTCGTGCGGAACCCGTCGATGGATTCGAGCTTATCGACGGTGCCGCCCGTATGGCCGAGGCCGCGGCCGCTCATCTTGGCGACCTTGACGCCGTAAGAGGCGACGATGGGCGCGACGACGAGACTGGTCTTGTCCCCCACGCCGCCCGTCGAGTGCTTGTCGACGCGGACGCCCCGTATCTTTGACGAGTCGATCTTTTCACCCGAATCGCGCACGGCATAGGTGAGATCGCAGGTCTCCCGCACCGTCATTCCCTTGAAGTAGACGGCCATGAGAAGGGCCGTGATCTGATAGTCGGGAATGCTCCCGTCCGTGACGCCGCGGATGAAGAAGGAGATCTCCTCTTCGGAGAGTTCCTCCCCGTCGCGTTTCTTTTTGATGATGTCGTACATTCGCATGACGATGGTTTCCTTTTTTGAGGTTTTGCAATCGTTCCGCTCATTCGGATGGCGCAGTCGGAAGGATCCCCTTGAACGAAGTCAAGCTCCGTGGGTTTATGAGATCCTTCGCTGCATTCAGGATGAGCGGGCGCCCGCAAGGTCGCGGAGACTTATGCCCAGCCGCCTTCGGAGAGGAATTCCGCAAGCAGGTCGCGGGCATACGTCTTGTTGTCGAGGCGGGCGACTTCGGTGATGTTGTTCCATGAATAGTAGGCCGTGTAGGTATCCACGACGATGTAATAGGTCTCGCTGTCCGAGATAGACATGGACGCAAAGGACGCAGGCATGTAGGTATGAT
Organism: uncultured Clostridia bacterium; assembly: GCA_947629535.1. Lineage (GTDB taxonomy): Bacteria > Bacillota > Clostridia > Christensenellales > Borkfalkiaceae > Gallimonas. The sequence goes on from CANREC010000045.1 coordinate 1,324, forward strand.
AATTTTGGCTCGACGACTGCAGGAATTTTCTCCTGAGGTCGGAGCCGCGGATCCTGCCGAGGACGATGGCATTGTCGAAGGGCAGCAGAGAGTACAGCGTGGCATAGGTGACGGCACCCTGCGCAAGGTCGTAGGGGTCGCGGGTCTTGAGATAGCCGCCGCTGAGCACGATGTCGTACTGCGGCCACGTCTCGGCGCCCTTTTCGTAGTAGAGCTCGGCGACGCGTTCGCCGATCTCCGTATCCTCTCTCATCATGTAGTTATATCCCACGATCCTCGTGTAGGGGTCATCGTCGGGGAAATATTTGGTGAAGAGTTCGTTGACGACGGGATCGGCCTCGAGGCCCTTCTTTGCGTAGACGTTAGAGGAGATGAGACGGGGGCTCACCGTGTATGTTTTCGTGACTTTGTTGAAGGAGACGTCTGCGCAGGCGATGTATTCGTTCTCGCTGTCCGCCTGCATGTGATAGACGCCGTGTTCGTCCCTGAGGATATATCTTCTGTGGGTGTGCGCCTCAAAGACGAGGTCGACATAGCCGTCGGAAAGGGCCGTATCGTAGTAGGACATATCCGAATTTGTGACGGAAGTGACGCCCGAACCCGAATAGGAAAAACTTCCCCCATCGTGGATGGAATAGACGATAAAGTCGCATTGTTCTTCATTTCTGAGCCGCGTCGCCTCGGCCTTGACGAGGGCGGTGAGCTGCCCGCCCGTCGCAAAGGAGAGCCCCTTCTGGAACTCGCCCGAAATGGAAGAAAGACAGTCGCCGATGGCGCCGATGACGCCGATCTTCACGCCGCCGCGCTCCACGACCGTGGAGGGCTTGCAATAGTCGGGCCGCTCCCCGTTATAGGTCACGTTGAGGGCAAGGAAGGGAAACTCCGCGCTCTCGCTGTTGGGCGTGAGGGTGTCGGGGCCCCAGTCGAACTCGTGGTTGCCGAGGGTCATGGAGACGAACCCGACGTCGTTCATCCATTCCGTCATGAGGGCGCCTTTATTGGAAGAGGATTCTACCGTCCCCTGCCACATGTCCCCCGAGGAGAGAAAGACTTCTTCCCTCTCGGGATCGGCATAGAGATTTTTGACATAGGTCGTAAATTCGTCGAGCCCCGGCTGGTTGCTTGTATCGACGAACCGCCCGTGCAAGTCGTTGACGGCATAGAAGGAAAGCTCCGCCGTGTCGGCCTTATGATAGACGATCTCCTCCGAATAGGGGCTGTCCGCGACGCCGACGACGCCGCTCACGGCCTTGACCTTGAGAGACTGCCCCTCCGTGAGCTTGAAACTATTGTTGGGAGTGACCTTTTCCTCCCCGTTGTCCAGCATGTAGGCGTACCACTGCGCGCCCTCGACGGGATCCCATGAAACGATCCCCTCTTTGTCGACAGAGAGGACGGGCGCGGGGAGCGTGTTTTCGTCCCCGTCCGAGGGGGTGCCCGAAGGGCCGCCCGTGTCCTTTATGCTGCAACCGCAAAAGGCCGTACAGACGAGGAGCACGGAGAGCAGGAGGCAAAGAAACTTTATGGAAATTTTTTTCATACGGAATTAAAGATCTTCGGACGTAAATGCGAAGGGCAAGAGAGAGCCGAGCGTATAGGCCTGAAATATTTCGGGCGTCCCGAGAAGAACTTTGAGATCGGGTGCGCAAAATTCTGCCATGACCTGCCTGCAAACGCCGCAAGGCGCCGTAAAGGGAGCTGTTTCCCCCTCTCTGCCGCCGACGATGGCGATCGCCTCAAACGCTTTCTCCCCCTCGCTCACGGCCTTGAAAAATGCCGTGCGCTCGGCGCAGTTGGTCGCGGAATAGCCCGCGTTCTCGATATTGCACCCCGTGTACACCTTTCCGCTCTTTGCAAGGAGCGCCGCTCCCACGCGGAACCGCGAATAGGGGCAATAGGAATACTCCCTTGCCCTCTGCGCAAGCTCCATGAGTTCCCTGTCCGTCATGCTTTCACCTCATGCCAAAAACTTGCGCCGCTTGTGTTCTTTTGGCCGACGCCGAAATAGTCCAGAACGGTCGCGGAGATGTCCGAAAAGGTCGGACGGGTGCCCAAATTTATCCCCTCTTTCACATGCGCCCCGTAGATGAGCATGGGCGTGTACTCGCGGGAATGGTCGGTGGAGGGCGTCGACGGGTCGCAGCCGTGGTCGGCCGTGATGAGAAGGACGTCCTCTTCCCGCATGTCCTTTAAGAAGGAGGCGAGAGATCCGTCGAACTCCGTCGCCGCGGCGGCATAGCCCGCTACGTCGTTGCGGTGGCCGTATTTCATGTCGAAATCGACGAGATTGACAAAGCAAAGCCCCTCGAAATCGCGGTCCTGCATCGCCTTCGTCACCTGCATGCCGTGCGTGTTGGACGTCGTGCGGTTGCTCTCGGAGATGCCGCTGCCCGCGAAGATGTCGTAGATCTTCCCGACGGAAATCGTCGCATAACCTGCATTTTTCAACAGATCAAGCATCGTCTCGGCGGGCGGGAGGAGCGAAAAGTCGTGCCTGTTCGAAGTGCGCGTGAAGGGATATTCCCCCGTGAACGGACGGGCGATGACGCGGCCCACGCCGTGCTTGCCCACGAGCATATCCCGTGCGATCTGACAGTATCTGTAGAGCTCATCGACGGGAACGACGTCCTCGTGCGCGGCGATCTGAAAGACGCTGTCCGCCGAGGTATAGACGATGAGGGCGCCCGTCTTGACATGCTCTTCTCCGTAATCCTTGATGACTTCTGTGCCCGAATAGGGCTTGTTACAGATGACCTTACGGCCCGTCCTGCGTTCAAACTCCCCGATGACTTCTTGGGGGAATCCGTCGGGGTACGTCGGAAGAGGTTCGGGCGAGATGATGCCCGCGATCTCCCAGTGGCCGATCGTCGTGTCCTTGCCCATGGACTTCTCGCGCATTCTCGCAAAGCTTGCCTTGGGATGGGGAACGCCGCCGCCGACCCCCTCGATGTTGAAGAGGCCGAGCTCCTTCAGGTTGGGGCAATTGAAATTGGGGTGATTGCGAATGGCGCGAAGCGTATCGCTCCCTTCGTCGTGCCAAAGATATGCGTCGGGCTCCTCGCCCACGCCGAAACTGTCGAGCACGATCAGAAAGAATCTCTTTGCCATGTCTGCTCCTTTATGCGATCTCGAGGGCGATCTTCATCATCGCCGTGAAGGAAGTTTCCCGCTCCTCCGCCGTCGTGTTCTCCTCGGGATAGAGGAAACTGTCGGAGACGGTACAGATGCAGAGGGCCTTTTTGCCCGCGCGCGCCGCGTTTGCATAGAGGGCAGCGCTCTCCATTTCGACGCCCAAGACGCCCATCTTCGCCCACTGCATGCCGCTCTGTGCGTCGTCATAGAACATGTCCGAGGAGAAGATGTTGCCGACTTTATAGTTGACGCCCGCCTTCTCGCACAGTTCCGCCGCCCTCTTGAGCAGGCCGAAATCGGCGATCGGACAAAATGTGCCCGGCAGGTTGTACTGCTTGGCGTAATTGCCGTTCGTACAGGCGCCCTGCGCGAGGATGATGTCCCTGACGTGCAGGTCCTTGTCGAAGGAGCCGCAGGAGCCCACGCGGATGATGTTCTCCACGCCGTAGAAATTGAAGAGTTCGTAAGAATAGATGCCGATCGCGGGCTGGCCCATGCCCGACGCCATGACGGACACGCGCTTGCCGTGATAGTATCCCGTAAAGCCGTTGACCCCGCGGACGTTGTTGACGAGGACGGGGTTTTCGAGGAAGTGCTCGGCGATGTATTTGGAGCGGAGCGGGTCGCCCGGCATCAGGACGGTCTCGGCAAAGTCGCCGTATTTGGCCGAAATGTGGGGCGTAGGAATGTTTTTGTGCTCGCTCATAGTAAATTTTCCTCCTTGACGATCTTCACGATGCGGGAAGTCCCAAGCCTGCTCGCACCGAGCGAGACGAAGTCCTCCGCATCCTTGACGGAAGAGATCCCCCCCGCCGCCTTGATCTTGACGTCCTTACCGACATATTTTTTGAAGAGGGCGACGTCCTCTTTCGTCGCGCCCGCCTTGGAGAATCCCGTGGAAGTCTTGATGAAATCGGCCTTCGCGCACGTCACGATCTTGCACATCTCGATCTTCTCCTCCTCGGTGAGAAGGCAGGTCTCGATGATGACCTTTAAGATCCTGCCGTCGCAGGCGGCCTTGACGGCCTTGATCTCGTCCTCGATCTTTTCGTAGCGTTTGGCCTTCAGATCGCCGATGTTGATGACCATATCGATCTCGTCCGCGCCGTCCTTCACGGCCTCGGCCGTCTCAAAGACCTTGACAGCCTTGGAATTGTAGCCGTTCGGGAATCCGATGACCGTACAGATGGGAAGTTTTCCGCCCGCATAGTCCTTTGCGTCCTTCACATAGCAGGGCGGGATGCAGACGGAGGCGGTACCGTAGCGGATGCCGTCGTCGATGAGATGCTTGATGTCCTCCCATGTTGCGGTGACAGAAAGCTGCGTATGATCGCATTTTGATACAATTTCACGAATATCCATAGGTTCCCCCTTATTTGTTGTTTAATATATACACTATAGAGTGCGCCGACATCATTATAGTGCCTGTGAGCCCCGATTGTCAATAGGGAAAATGAAAATTTCACATAAAAATGTTCGATTCGAACAAAATTTTGTGATAGTATCCCCCATTTTTTCAATTTTTACCAAAATTTCACGCCCGATGAAGGGACCTCATCGGGCGTGAAAGCCTAAACGGGAGATATCTTTCCGTCCCTGATGACGAACGCATCCTTGCGGCTGACCTTCTTGTCATGCTTGTATCTTTCCTTGAATACGGCAAGGTGCATATTGTACTTGTGCGACAGCCAATAGTAAAAGCGTTTGCCCATGAGTTTCTTCAGAAAGGCCTTGAGACCCCCGATGTTCTTCTTTTTCCGCCAGCTGCCGTCGCAGTGGTGCCATGCGTACCCCGATCCGGGGTCCCTCGAATATTTCTCGAGATAGTCCTTGCGGAGGATGGTCACATCCTCATACCGTCTGTTCTTGCCGTTGAGAAGGAAATCCTTCTCGCGGTCCATGAGATACTGTGTGACATAGTTGTTGCTGACCGTCATTTCGCCTGTCTTTTCGAAATTTTCGATGATGAGTTCTCTCAGGTCGTTACAGATCTCGCTGCTCTGTTCCGCGCCGATCGTGGCGGTCCCCACGAGGGCGTCGAAGATATAACCGAGCACATGACGTTCGTTCAGAAAAGGGTCGAACGGTTTGAAGATCTCGACATCCGTATCGACATAGAAACCGCCGTATTTTACGAGGGCCGTAAAGCGGAGATAGTCGGACAGGAACCCGAGGCGCTTCTTGTCCTGATAGCACCATTCGATGATCTTTCCGCCGCGGGAATCGACGCTCTCGTCCAATTCGCGGAGATTGGAATCATTCCACTCCATAAACTCGTAGTCGGGCATGAGTTCGTGCCATTTTGCGATATAGTTGCGGAATTCTTCGGGGATCGGCGCCGATCCGAACCAACACCAGTGGATAATTTTAGGGATCATATCTGCTCCTTTTTCTGTCTTTGCGGAAAGTTTATTCCTCGTCGAAACGGTGACGGACGCCGCTCTTATCCTTATAGGCGATGACCGTCGAAAGACTGACGTTTTCGACGCTCTTGAAGATGTTCTGTTCGATCTCGGGATCCTCTTTTTTCAGCGCATATATGAGGTTTTTTACCTTTTTCCGCTTGCCGCCGTCGTCGGAATATTCCCCCCGCTCGGTGAATTTACAGGCACAGCGGAGAAAGGTGAGACCGTTCTCGTCCCGCCACGTCACGATGTCCTTTTCGCGCACGAGATACATGGGACGGATGAGTTCCATTCCCTTGAAATTCGTGCTCTTGAGTTTGGGGAGCATGGTCTGGATCTGTCCGCCGTAGAGCATGCCCATGAGGATCGTCTCGATGACGTCGTCATAGTGGTGGCCGAGGGCGATCTTGTTGCAGCCGAGCTCCTTTGCCTTGGCATAGAGGTGTCCCCTGCGCATGCGTGCACAGAGATAGCAGGGCGATTTTTCGATATGATAGACGTTCTCGAAGATGTCCGTCCCGAAGATCGTGACGGGAATGTTGAGGAGCGCGGCGTTGCGCTCGATCATGTCTCTGTTCTCTGGGCTGTAACCGGGGTCCATGACGAGAAAGACAAGCTCAAAGGGGAACTTGTTGTGGCGTTTGAGCTCCTGAAAGAGCTTGGCCATGAGCATGGAATCCTTTCCGCCCGACATGCAGACGGCGATCTTGTCGTCGGGTCTGATGAGACCGTACTCTGCCACGGCCTTTGCAAAGGGCTTGAAAAGACGCTTGGCGTACTGTTTCCTCAGCCCCTCTTCGATTGTTTTATCAAATGTTTCCATGATGTTATTTGAGTGAAAAATGCGGCTTTGGTCCCTCGGCTGCGCTATTTTGCGCCCGAGATCCCTCGACTGCGCTCGGGATGACAACGGGCGCCGAGAAAGTGACTTCGTTTGAGGGGATCCTTCGGTCGCTACGCTCCCTCAGGATGAGCGCGGGGGGCTCGTGTTCATGCAGAGCGCAGCGATGCATCCCGGCAAACGGACGGAGCTCCGTAGGTTCGATGAGACCCTTCGCTGACGCTCAGGATGAACGGAGGACGAGGTCTTTGATGACTTCGCCCGCGAGGATGAGGCCCATGACCGACGGGACAAAGGCGACGCTCCCCGGGAGGCTACGCCGCTCCGTTTGCCCCTCGCTCGGGGCGGGCTGAAGGGGCGTTTCCCGCGAATAGACGACTTTCAGATGTTCGATGCCGTATTTTCTGAGCTCGTGCCGCATGGTGCGGGCGAGCGGGCAGACGGACGTTTCGGAGAGGTCCGCGACTTCGAACCTGGTCGGGTCGAGCTTGTTCCCCGCCCCCATCGCGCTGATGACGGGCGTGCCGCACGCCTTGGCGTTTTTGACGAGCGCGATCTTCCCCGCCACCGTATCGATGGCGTCGATGACGTAATCGTATCCGTGAAAGTCGAAGTCCTGCTCCGTTTCGGGAAGATAGAAGGTCTTAAAGGTGCGGACGGCGCAGTCGGGAGCGATGTCTGCAATGCGTGCGGCGGCGACGTCCACTTTATACTTCCCGACGGTCTGATCCGTTGCGATGATCTGGCGGTTGATGTTAGTGAGGCTGACGACGTCATTGTCCACGAGATCGATCGCGCCGACGCCCGACCGGGCGAACGCTTCTACGGCATATCCCCCCACGCCGCCGACGCCGAACACGATGACGCGGCTTTTCTTCAGTTTTTCCATCCCCTCTTCCCCGAGGAGAAGTTCCGTTCTTGAAAATCTGTTCAGCATAAAAATATTATATTTTGTTTTGGAGAAGAAGTCAATCGTTTGCAGTCGGACGCGAGGTCATGCGCCCGCGGCGATCTTCTCTAAAATGACCTTGTCGGCGGGGCAAAAATCGTACTGCGGGATCTCGGGCGGGGAGATCCACTTCATGGCATTGTGCTCGAGAAGGGAAGGCGTGCCCGAGAGGATCCTGCTGCGGTAGAGGGTCAGATGAACGGTGAGGTCGGGATATTCGTGCGTGACCTCGGTGAACACTTCACCCACGGAGACGGTGACGCCGAGCTCTTCCATACACTCGCGGACGAGAGCCTGCTGTTTGGTTTCCCCCCGCTCCACCTTTCCGCCGACGAACTCCCAGAGGAGCGCCCGCGCCTTGTTTTGCGGCCGCTGGCAGATCAGAAACTTGTCCTTTTCCCAGATCAATGCCGCGACGACTTCCACGATTTTCATGATTTTTTTCTCCGCATTTCATCTTATCATACTTTGGGGAAAAAGTAAAGCCGAAACCCTTTGCGCGGAGCCCGCAAAAAAATTATAAAAAAGACGGCAAAAACGCTTGATTTTTGCCGCGCTTTCCCATATAATAAGAGAGCGTTGACGTGCGACGCAAACGAAATATGCTACTGTGGCTCAGTCGGTAGAGCAGTTGATTCGTAATCAACAGGTCGTCGGTTCAAGTCCGACCAGTAGCTCCAAAAGAGGGACGGGCATGGGCCCGTCTCTCTTTTTGTGTGTTGTTCGTTTCGGCTTGGACCGCCAAGACCTGTTGATTAAATTTTTGGGGTCCCCGAAAAATGATTGGAAGGAGCGGTGAGGCTACATGAAAATACAGAGCAATCATTTTTTGGGGCGGCGTCAGGTCGTCGGTTCAAGTCTGACCAGTAGCTCCAAAAACTGCCGCGAGGTTTCTACCTCGCGGTTGTTTTTTGCTGTTGTTCGTTTCGGCTTGGACCGCCAAGACCTGTTGGAGATGAGGTTTTGCTCCGTAGGTTTGGGGGGATCCCTCGACTATGCTCGGGATGACAACGGGCGCTCGTGCCGCGCAGGACGGGCGGGCGGAGCTCCGTAGGTTTGAGGGGATCCTTCGGCTACGCTCGGGATGACAAAGGGCGCTCGTGCCGCGCGGGGCAGGATGAGCGGGCGTGTGACTGCGTTTGAGGGGATCCCTCGGCTACGCTCGGGATGACAACGGGCGCTCGTGCCGTGCGGGGCAGGGTGAGCGGGCGGGAAAATCAGTCTAAATTTTCAAAAAATTCATTGTAGGAGATCCCGAAATGCCTCACAAGCGCGATAATATATCCCACTTTCGGTTCATTCACCGACCGTTCCCAATAGTCGATCGCTTTCTGACTTACGCCGATCATCTTTGCAAGCTGAGTTTGCGAAAGGCCCTTCTCGAGCCGCAATTCTTTGATCCTGTCCCCTATTTTCTCCATGCAACCATTTTAGAAGAAATCTTCTTATTTTATTTGACAAAGAAGAATTCTTCTTATATAATAATGACACGAGAATGGGGTCAACATCACCCAGAAAGGAGAATTTCATATGAAAAAGAAAGGTCTTGTATTCGGCATGATTCTTTCGCTTGTGGTATGTCTCTGTCTTGCGCTTTTCTGCGCCTGCGACAAGACGGAAACCAACACGGGCGATACGGGAAACGACGAAACGTCATCTCAACAGGAGATTTACGAAAAATATGTCGCCTATGCGACCGCCGCGGGTGACGACGTTCTCTCCTATGAGGAATGGCTCGACAGCATTCGGGGAAAGGACGGCGTTGACGGGAAAGACGGCTCCGACGGAAAGAACGGCTCCGACGGGAAAAGTGCCTACGATATTTGGCTTGAAAACGGTCACAGCGGCTCGGAGAGCGACTTCCTCGACTGGTTAAAGGGTGAGAAAGGCGACACGGGCGTGCAGGGCGCGACGGGTCAAAAAGGCGAGGACGGCACCGACGGCAAGGACGGAAAAGACGGACAGGACGGCGAGGACGGTGCAGACGGTCAAGACGGCAAGAGTGCCTATGACATTTGGAAAGAGAGCGGTCACAGCGGCACGGAGGCTGAATTTCTCAAATGGTTAAAGGGTGAGCAAGGCGAGAAAGGTCAGGACGGGCAAAACGGCAAAGACGGCGTAAACGGTGTTGACGGAAAGGACGGTGCCAACGGTCAAGACGGCAAGGACGGTGCCGACGGAAAGGACGGCAAGGACGGGAAGGACGGCAAGAGCGCCTACGACATTTGGAAAGAAAACGGGCACAGCGGCACGGAAGCTGAATTTCTCGAATGGTTGAAAGGCGAGAAAGGCGAAACGGGCGCACAGGGTCAACAGGGCGAAAAAGGACAGGACGGCAAAAATGGGCTTTCCGCTTATGAGTTGTTTTTACAAAGGTGTCCTTCCTATGAGGGAAGCGAAAGCCAGTGGCTCGCTGACCTCGTGAACGGAAACCTTACCGTATATACGGTCACTTTTCATTCTGAGGTGGCAGACGACATCGTTTATCTTGTATGCGCGGGAAAGGATCTTACTGTGATTCCGAAAGTCCCCGAAAAGGAAGGACAGGAAAGCGCGAAGTGGGACAGGGAAGATTTTACTAATATCACTTCCGACATCGAAGTCCACGCCGTCTACACGATGAAACAACTCACCGTGACATTCCATAACGATTACACCGAGGAAGAGGACATCGTAAAGACAGTGGAATACGGGCAGGCAGTTGAGGACATTCCCGCAGTTACACCAAAAGAATATCAAAAAGCACACTGGGATGTGACCGATTTTTCCTGTGTTACTGATAATATGACGGTGAAAGCCATGTACGAAACAGAATGCTTAAAATATACACTGGTTGGGAACAACCGATACAGTGTATCTACAAATTCAATGTCGTGGGGACAAAAATCGGCCTTGAAAGAAGTGTTTATCCCCGCTAAATATGGGAAATTCCCTGTTACAAAGATTGAAGAAAGAGCCTTTAGCGGAGATGTAGATTCTGGAATATTTGGTATACAGATCGTCCATCTTCCCGAAACAATTGTAGAGATAGGTGCATGGGCTTTTTCCTTTTGTCCTAGTTTAAGAAGCATAAACTTGCCTATTGGTTTGGAAAAGATAGGAGCAGGTGCATTCGAATATTGTAGTTTAACTGAAATTGTAATCCCTCCTAAAATAGAGCAAATATTTTCGGGTACCTTTTTTGACTCTGGCCTTCAGAGCATAGATTTATCGAACGTAAAAAAAGTAGATTCCGGAGCCTTTTATAGTTGTACATACCTGCAAAATGTGCAAGCTCCAAAATTAGAGGAAATTGGAGACGGTTCATACACAACCGAAAAGTTTCCCGGCTCGAACCAAGTCGATCGTATTTATAATGGCGCTTTTGCACTTTGTGATGCATTAAAAGAAATCAATTTACCAAAATTGCAACGGCTTGGTGCATACGCATTTCTGTCTGAGGAATATGTCTACCGTGGATTGACCGGCATAAAGATCCCAAATGTTATTTCTATCGGAGATGGTGCTTTTAAGTTTTGTGGGCTATTAGAAAACGTTGATATGCAAAATGTTTCTGTAATCGGTTCAGAAGCCTTTTACAGTTGCCATTCCCTTAACAAAATCATTACACCGAACGCGACAACGGTTGGCGGGAGAGCATTTAGGAATTCTGGATGCACATATGTGGAATTACCTAATCTCTCGGAAATACAGCAAGAGACTTTTTATTCATGTAGTCTTCTCAAATCTCTCGTTATTTCCAATAAGTTAAAGGCTGTCAAAAATCCTTTCGATGAATGGACTAAGCTTGAAAAAATTTATTTTATAGGTGAACAGGAAGAATATTCCGCAATAGAAGGTGTGGAAAAACTTCAGGGGAAGGTCTATTACTATGCGATAACCATGCCAGAAGAAAACGAAGGAAATTATTGGCACTGGTTCTATGACGAAAGCGGGAGAACGCCCGTTGTTTGGAAAAAAGATAATTAAAGGAAAGAACTATGCGTAAAGCAAAGACATGGCGCGAGCAAGTGATCGCCGCGTTCGCAAAATTTCAAAACGAACATCGCAAGGACGGGGTCGAGTTTTCCAC
>CANREC010000046.1 GCA_947629535.1 uncultured Clostridia bacterium
CGTGATGGGTTTTGGAACTTGCATAACTAACGCCTCGCACGGATTTATTTTGCATAGCAAAAGAAATCGTGCGAAATCATTCCCAATTCACTTGCCTTAGGCGGAATTGACTTCCGCCGTGGGCGACCCTATTTGGTACCCTACGGGAACCATAATGTCTTTCAAGGCGACAAGGTTCGTGGCGTGATGGGTTTTGGAACTTGCATAACTAACGCCTCGCACGGATTTATTTTGCATAGCAAAAGAAATCGTGCGAAATAAAAAGGAGTCACTTATGAAAATCGCAGTCGATCTGGATGACACTTTATCCGTCGTGGACCGCGTGACGCGGGCGAGCGGCTATATCGAGCGCAACGGCCTTCCGTTCAAGCTCGTGGACGAGAATGCCCATGCGCTCGTCAACGTTTTCGATTGGAAGATCGGCGACGTTTTGGATTTCGTCCGCGCGGGCGGCATCACCGTCTTTACGGACGCCGAGGCGAAACGGGGCGCACGGGAAGTGCTGACGGCGCTCAGAAAGGCGGGACACGAGATCGTTGTCCTCACCGCACGGCAGCGGGAGTGGTTCGTCAATCCCGAAAAGGTCTCGCGCGACTGGCTCGAGAAGCGGCGCATTCCCTATGACGAGATCGTCGCCGACGTTCCCTTTGCGGAAAAGGGCAAATATTGCAAGGAACAGGGCATTCCCATCCTCATCGACGATTCCCTCACGACTTGCCTCTCCGCACAGGAGGCGGGGGTGGACGCCATTCTGATGGTCGACAAGCACAACCTCGCCCGCGCGGAGGAGGTCCGTTACCGCGCCTCTTCATGGAAACAGATCGCAGGGATATTGAATGTTTTGTTGAGAACGATAAAGAGAAATTAAAAATTGAAAATTAAAAATTGCGGCGGGGCATTGGAACGACACCCCCTCACCCGCTACGCGGGAGCTCCCCCTCAAGGGGGCGCCAAGACTTGCCCACCCCTCGAGGGGTGGGTGTCACGCAGTGACGGAAGGGGTGTCATTCCCAATCGTGTCAGGCCGCATTCCACCACACCTACCACTATGCAAGACGAAATATTTGTACATGGCGCAAAGGCCAACAACTTAAAAAACATCGACGTACACATTCCGCGCGGGACGCTCACCGTCTTTACGGGGCTGTCGGGCAGCGGAAAGAGTACGCTCGCCTTCGACACCATCTTCGCCGAGGGACAGAGGCGATACATGGAGAGCCTGAGCTCCTACGCCCGCCAATTCCTCGGCATGATGGAGAAACCAGACGTCGAGAGCATCGACGGGCTCTCTCCCGCCATTTCCATCGACCAAAAGACGACCAACCACAACCCACGTTCGACCGTGGGGACGGTGACGGAGATCTACGACTATCTCCGTCTCCTCTTCGCACGGGCGGGTGTTCCGCACTGCCCCCGATGCGGCAGGGAGATCCGTCGCCAGACGGTGGATGAGATCGCCGACCGCGTCATGGAATTTCCCGAAGGGAGCAAGATCCTCGTCAACGCCCCCGTCATCCGCGGCAAGAAGGGGGAATACAAAAAGGAGCTCGCCTCTTACAGGAAGAGCGGCTACGCGCGGGTCAAGATCGACGGCATCGTCTACGATCTTCAGGAAGAGATCACTCTCGACAAGAACATCAAGCACAATATCTCCGTCGTCATCGATCGTCTCGTCGTCAAGGAAGGCATCTTAAAGCGCCTGACCGAATCCCTCGAGACGGCCCTGAAACTTGCCGACGGCCTCGTCGTCATCGACTGTAACGACGAAGAGACGCTCTATTCTTCCCGCTATTCCTGCCCCGATTGCGGCATCTCTATCGAGGAGATCGAACCCCGCCTCTTCTCCTTCAACACCCCTTGGGGAGCCTGCCCCGCCTGCACGGGACTCGGCTTTCAGCAGAGGGTCGATCCCGACCTCATCTGCCCCGACCGCACCAAGTCTCTCCGCGACGGCGCGATCAGGATCAGCGGGTGGAACCTCGACAGCTCCACCGTCACGCAGATGTATCTCTCGGCTCTCTCCAAGCACTATCACTTCTCCATGGACGTCCCCGTCAAGGACCTTCCCGAGGGCGTCTTTGACATGCTCATGTACGGCAACGGGGGGGAGAAGATCGACATGCACTATGCGACCCGCTCCTTCTCCTCGGACTACAAGAGCGCGTGGGAGGGGTTTGCCACCAATCTCGAACGCCGCTACAACCAGACGAGCTCGGTCGGGGTGAAGTGGGACATCGAGCGCTACATGCGCACGACGGACTGTCCCGTCTGTCACGGGAAACGCCTCAAAAAAGAGGCCCTTGCCGTCACCGTCGGCGGCAAAAATATCGCAGATGTGTGCGATCTTCCCGTCTCGGGGCTCAAAAACTTTCTCGAAGATCTTACCCTCACGCCGACGCAGCACAAGATCGCCGACGTCATTCTGAAGGAGATCAAGAGCCGCATCAATTTCCTCATGGGCGTGGGGCTCGAATATCTCACGCTGTCGCGGAACGCCGCGACGCTCTCGGGCGGGGAGAGCCAGCGCATCCGCCTCGCCACGCAGATCGGCTCCGCGCTCACGGGCGTATTGTATATCCTCGACGAGCCCTCCATCGGCCTGCATCAGCGGGACAACGAACGGCTCTTAAGTTCCCTCAAGGGGCTCAGAGATTTGGGCAACACCCTCATCGTCGTCGAGCACGACGAGGACACCATGCGGGCGGCGGACTATATCGTCGACATCGGCCCCAAGGCGGGCGTGCACGGGGGAGAAGTGGTCGCCTGCGGCACGGCGGAGGACATCATGGCAGAGCCCCGCTCCATCACGGGCGACTTCCTCGCGGGGCGGCGGAGCATTCCCATCCCTGCGCAGAGAAAACGGCCCGACGGCAGATGGTTCCGCGTGGAGAACTGCCGCCGCAACAACCTCAAGGGCATCACTGCCGAGATCCCCGCGGGCCTTATCACCTGCGTCACGGGCGTGAGCGGATCGGGCAAGAGTTCGCTCGTCAACGAGATCCTTCTGCCCATTCTGTCCAACAACCTGAACGGCTCCCGCCTGCCCCTCGGGGAGAGCGGAGCGTTCTCGGGACTTGAGTATTTCGACAAGGTCATCGCCATCGACCAGTCGCCCATCGGCAGAACGCCGCGCTCCAATCCCGCGACATATACGGGCGTTTTCGGCCCCATCCGCGAGCTCTTCGCCGCGACACCCGACGCAAAGGCGCTCGGATTCAAGGCGGGAAGATTCTCCTTCAACGTCGCAGGCGGCAGATGCGAGAGCTGTGAGGGCGACGGCATCATGAAGATCGAGATGCACTTTCTCCCCGACGTCTATGTCCCCTGCGAGGTCTGCGGCGGCAAGAGATACAACCGCGAGACGCTCGAAGTGAGATACAAGGGCAAGACCATCTCGGACGTCCTCGACATGACCGTCGAAGAGGCCTGCGATTTCTTCAAGGCCATTCCTTCCGTCTATAATAAGATCAAGACCTTGAATGAAGTCGGCCTCGGGTACATCAAGCTCGGCCAGAGCTCGACGACGCTTTCGGGCGGAGAGGCACAGCGGGTCAAGCTCGCGACGGAGCTTGCAAAGCGCTCCACGGGCAAGACGTTCTACATCTTGGATGAGCCCACGACGGGCCTGCACAGCTATGATGTCGAAAAACTCATCAATATCCTGCTGAAATTGCGCGACGGCGGGAACACGGTCGTCGTCATCGAGCATAATTTAGACGTGGTGAAGATCGTCGACTACATCATCGACCTCGGCCCCGAAGGGGGAGACGGCGGCGGCGAGATCCTGACGACGGGCACCCCCGAAGAGGTCGCCTGCGTCGAAAACAGCTACACGGGACAGTTTTTGAAGAAAGTGCTTCACTGATTTTTCCCTGCGCGCCCTCAGAATGAGCAGGCTGCGATCACGCGTGACGGGCAATTATTAAAACCATACCTTTCAATCGGGAGAAAATCATGTTCAATAAAACTATGCAACATCTCGGTGAGGAGCGGAGCGTCATCCGCGAGCTCTTCGAATACGGCAACGCCCGCAAAAAAATCGTGGGCGAGGACAATGTCTTTGACTTTTCCATCGGCAATCCGTCCGTTCCCGCGCCCGATTTCGTGCAGGACGAGATCAAACGCCTCATCGACACGGTCCCCCCCGAAAAGCTCCACGGCTACACCTCCGCGGCGGGTGATCCCGAGGTGCGGAAGGCCGTTTCCGACTACATTGAGACGAAATTCGGCATACCCATGTCCGCGAACCTCATCTACATGACGTGCGGGGCGGCCGCCTCTCTCGCCATCGCCGTCACGGCGCTCAGCGAGGAAGGGGACGAATTTGTGACGATCGCGCCCTTCTTCCCCGAGTACCGCATCTATGTCGAGAGCGCGGGCGCAAAGCTCGTCGTCGCGCCGTCCCTTAAGGACTTTCATCTCGACCTCGACGCCCTCGGCAGGGCGATCGGAAAGCGCACCAAGGCCGTCATTCTGAATTCCCCCAACAATCCCACGGGAGCGGTCATCTCGGCCGAAGAGCTCATGGCGCTTTCCTCGCTCCTTGAAAAGAAGAGCGCGGAGAAGGGGGAGCCGATCTTTCTCCTCGCCGACGAGCCCTACCGCGAACTCACCTACGGCGCCGAAGTTCCCTACCCCATGCGCTACTATCACGATACCATTCTCTGCTATTCCTTCTCCAAGTCTCTCTCGCTTGCGGGCGAGCGGATCGGCTACGTCGCCGTCAGCCCCTTTGCATGCAGGAAGGACGCCCTCTTTTCGGCCGTGTGCGGCGCGGGGAGAAGGCTCGGTTTCGTCTGTGCGCCCGCCCTCTTCCAGAGAGTGTGCGCGGCGAGTTTGGGGCAGAGCACCGACGTCGGAGAATATCGGAAGAACCGCGACTTGCTCTACGGTGCGCTCACGGAAATGGGGTACGAGTGCGTTCCGCCCGAGGGAGCGTTCTATCTCTTTGTGAAGGCGTTAGAGCCCGACGCCGTCGCCTTCTCCGAGCGGGCCAAAAAATACGAGCTCCTTCTCGTCCCGTCGGACAGTTTCGGCGTCGGGGGATATGTGCGCATCTCCTACTGCGTTTCCCGCACGACGATCGAGCGCAGCCTGCCGTCGTTCGAAAAGTTGATGAAGGACTACCGTCCCCGCTCATTCTGAGACGCCAAATCGCCCTCCTCCGTTGAAGGGGGAGGGGTTGCCGTTCCCTTTGTCATCCCGAGCCGCGCGCAAGCGCGTGTCGAGGGATCTCCATTTTTCCTTTGTCATCCCGAGCTGCGCGCAAGCGCGTGTCGAGGGATCTCCACCGCAATAGAGATTTCTCGACTACGCCTTCGGCTCCGCTCGAAATGACAGAAAGAGGGCCTTCACCCTTTGGGGTGGGCAAGAGAAAGACGGACACCCGTCCCCGCTCATCCGCATAAAAACCGATCCGCCTCCGCATATTGAAAGTATACGGAGGTTTTTTTATGAAAGCAACAGGGATCGTGCGCAGGATCGACGAGCTCGGCAGGGTCGTCATTCCCAAGGAAATAAGAAGGACGCTGAGGATCAGAGAGGGGGACCCGTTGGAACTCTTCACGGACAGGGACGAGCTCATGCTCAAAAAATATTCGCCCATCGCGTCGGTGGAACGCTTTGCTGAGGGAACGGCCAAGTCGCTCTCCGAGCAGAGCGGGTACCTCGCCGCCATTCTCGATACCGACACCGTCCTCTCGGTCGGCGGAGCGGGCAAACGCGCGCTCATCGGCAAGACGGTCACGGATAAAGTGACGGAGATCATGACTGCGCGGCAGAGCTATCTTGCAAACAGGGCGGAGGGCGGCGAGATCGTCCCCATCGCAAATGACAGCGACTATCAGGCGACGGCGGAGATCATCGTCCCCATCATCGCGGGGGGAGACTGTCTCGGCGCGGTCGTTCTGCTGTCGAGCGAGGAAGGGGCCGTGCTGGCGTCCGACGCCGTCAAGCTCGCCCGCCTTACCGCCGACATCATCGCGAATCAGTTTGAGTAGTTTCGCGCGTATTTCTTTTGCTCGGCCCGCAGACGCGCGGGGGCCCACCCGCGCGTCATCTTGGGCCGTTATTTCGCCCTCCCCCGTTGAAGGGGGAGGGGTAGGGGAGGGGGTTGCCATCAAACGCAGTCCGTTGCCCCCGCGTCATCCTGAGCGAATGCGAAGGATCCCGAGGAACGAAGTCCGACATCGACCGTCGGGATCCATCGCTACGCTCTGAATGACGCATTGTCGGGGTGCCTGCCCACCCGCGCGTCATCCCGGGCCCTTATTCCGCCCTCCCCCGTTGAAGGGGGAGGGGTAGGGGAGGGGGTTGCCATCAAACGAAGTCGCAAGCCTTCACCTCGAGGGGTGGGCAAGGGAAGGCGCTCAGAATGAGCACGGGGGAATGATGCGCGGCGGGTTACATATGAAACACGCGAAATTCCTCAAAAATGTCGCTGTGATCTCGGTGTCGGGGCTCATCGCAAAGGCCATCGGGGCGCTCTACCGCATTCCGCTCACGGGCATGCTCGGCGGCTACGGAACGGGCCTTTACCAGATGGCCTATCCGCTCTTTTGCGTGCTTCTGACCTTTTCTTCGGCGGGGATCCCGTCCGCCCTCTCCCGCATGATCGCGGCGGAGAAGGGGGACGTCATGCGCGGCGCCCTTCGTCTCTTTGCGCTGTTGGGAGCCGTCGGGGCCGTGATGATGGTCCTTCTTTCCCCCGTCATGAGCGGCCTTCAGGGCCAAAAAACGCTCACATATTGCTATGTTTCCCTCGCGCCGTCCGTATTTTTCGTGGCGCTCATTGCCGTTTTCAGGGGCTATTTTCAAGGGAAGAACGACATGCGCCCGACGGCCCTCTCGGAGATCATAGAGCAGACCGTCAAGGCGGGCGCGGGGCTCTTTTTGGCGGGGCTCGCGCCCGACGCCGCGCACGGGGCCGCCTATGCGCTCCTCGCCGTCACCCTCTCCGAGATCGCCGCGCTTTTCTATCTTGCGGGGAAGTACCGCCGTTTCCGCAGAGTTCTCCTCGTGCGGGAGAGAACGGGGGCGTCCGTGCTGAAAGCCGCCTTCCCCGTCATGGCCGCCGCGGCAATTCTTCCCCTCTCGCGCATGGCGGACAGCGTCATCGTCGTGCGGCTGCTCTCACGGTTCACGGAGAAAGCCGTCTCCCTCTACGGGCTGTATGCGGGCGCGGCGGTCAGTCTCTGCAGTCTCCCCGCGACCTTCTGCTACGGGCTCGTCGCGGCGACCGTGCCCCTCGTCTCGGGAAGCGCGGCGAAGGGCAACAGGGAAGAAGGGAAGGAACGAGCCATGTTCGCCCTACTCCTCACCATTCTCCTCTCGCTCCCGTTCTCGCTCTTGCTCCTCGCCTTCAGCGGCCCCGCCGTCACCCTTCTTTACCCCTCGCTTTCGGCCGCCGAGCGGGAAACGCTCATATCTCTTGTAAAACTCTCGTCGCTCTCCTCGGTGTTCCTTGCGGGCGTGGATACGCTCTCCGCCTCGCTCACGGGGCTCGGAGAGGCCAAACGTGCGGCGCTCTCCATGGGGATCGCCGTTTGCGTCAAGCTCGTCCTCGAATTTTTGCTCATCAATGCGAGATTCTCCGTCGCGGGGGCGGCGGCCGCGGCAAACGCCTGTTATCCGATTGCTTTTTTCCTCGATTTGATGTATACTGTAAGAAAAAGCAAGGAGAAGGCATATGATAACGGTCATCGGCTCGGGAACGGAGCGGGGAGATCTGACGCTGAATGCGCTCAAGGCGCTCAGGGGAGCGGACGAAGTGATCCTGCGTACCGAAAAAATGCCCGCGGCGCAGAGTTTAAGGGACGAAAATATCCCCTTCGAAACCCTTGATTTTCTCTATGGGTCGAGCAGAAATTACGACACGCTCACCAAAAAGATCTATTCCGAGATCAAGCGGCGGGGCAAGAACAGGGAAGTCTGCTACGTCGTCGACGGCAGCGGGACAGAGGACGCGGCCGCGGGGAAACTCCTCAGGAGCTCTCTCGTCCGCCTCGTGGACGGGCGGTCCAAGGGGGGATATTTTTCGGCGCTTGCGGGCCTTTCGGGCGAATATACGACGCTTTCCGCATTCTCCGTCGGGGAGAGCAAGATCTCGCTCCCCCTCGTCGTTTTCGACCTCACCGAGGACAACATCGGCGACGTCAAGCTGTACCTTGCCGAGCGGTTTGGCGACGAGGCCGAGACCGTGCTCATCACGGACGGCAGGGCGAAGGACATGCCCCTTTTTGAGATCGACCGCGGAGAGCTCGGCGCAATGACGGGCCTCGTCCTGAAAAAACAGAACTTATTGTCCAAAAAACGCTTTGATTTTGAGGACGTCGTCGCCATTTTGAAGAGGCTCCGCGCCCCCGACGGCTGCCCTTGGGACAAGGTGCAGACGCACGAGAGCATCCGCATCAACGCCATCGAGGAGGCCTATGAGCTCGTCGACGCCATTGACAGGAAGGACCCCGACCGCATGCGCGAAGAGGCGGGGGATGTTTTGATGCAATCTCTCTTCCACACCCTCATCGAGGAAGAAAAGGGGGATTTCACCGTCACGGACATGCTCTCCGAGCTGTGCACAAAGCTCATCACCCGCCACACGCACGTCTTTGGGACCGAACAGGCCGCCACGGCAGACGGGGCGCTCTCCGTCTGGGAGAAGAACAAGATGACCGAAAAGCACCAGACGACCTATTCGGACGCCGTGAACGACGTGCCGCAGGTGTTCCCCGCGCTCCTTCGGGCGCAGAAGATCGCCAAGCGCATGGAGAAGGGCGGGTGGGACAAGGCCACGTTCGAGAACTTCGAGAGGAAGTTCCGCGAGGAGTATCAAGAGCTCATGGACGCCGTGAAATCGAACGATAAGTCGCATATCTTGGATGAACTCGGCGATGTGCTCTTCTGTACGGTCGAGCTTGGACGGGCCGTCGGCGAGGACTGCGAGCTCGCCCTTCTCGAGACGGTCAAGAAGGCCGCCGCCCGCTACAATGCCTACGAGGCCTTGGTCCTTGCGGACGGAAAGGACGTGCACGCGCTCTCCGAAGAGGAAAAAAACGCATACTATAAGAGGGCGAAAGATGTTGCACGCGCTTGAGATCGCAGGGTTAAAGCTCGAAAACAACGTTTTTCTCGCCCCCATGGCGGGATATACGAACTATCCCTTCCGCACGATGTGCGAAGGTTTGGGCGCGGGCCTCACCTTCACCGAAATGGTCAGCGCCAAGGGCCTGCACTACCAAAACGAGGACACGAGGTTGTTGCTCTATCACGGGGAGACACCCCCCCTTGTCCAGTTTGCTCGGGAGTCCCGTCCCCTTGCCCCGTCCGCTCATCCTGA
This sequence comes from uncultured Clostridia bacterium, assembly GCA_947629535.1. GTDB lineage: Bacteria > Bacillota > Clostridia > Christensenellales > Borkfalkiaceae > Gallimonas. Next base: position 9,335 of record CANREC010000046.1, read on the forward strand.
GCGTAGCGAAGGATCTCATAGACCCTCAGACTTCGTTCAAGGGGATCCTTCGGTCGCTGCGCTCCCTCAGGATGAGCCGGGAGCCCACCCTCTTGCGGCGCAGCTCTTCGGCGCGGACCCCGACATCATGCGCGAGGCCTGTGAGAGCGAGGCGCTGAAGGACTTCGACCTCATCGATATCAACATGGGCTGTCCCATGCCCAAGATCGTCAGAAACGGCGAGGGAAGCGCCCTTCTCGAAAACTTCGCGCTCGCCGAAAAAGTCATCGCCGCATGCGTCAAAAGCGGCAAGCGGATCTCGGTGAAATTCCGCATCGGCGTCGACGAAAATCACAAGATATGTGCCGATTTCGCGAAGATGTGCGAGGGTGCAGGGGCCTTGATGATCGCCGTTCACGGCCGCACGCGGGACAAAATTTACGCGGGCCCCGTCGACTATGACCAGATCGCCGCGGCAAAGCGGGCCGTTTCCATTCCCGTCATCGCCAACGGTGGGATCTGGAACGACAGGGACATGAAAAAGATGCTCGACCGCACGGGGGCAGACGGGGTCATGGTCGCCCGCGCCGCGCTCTACCGTCCGCAGGTCATCGCCGAGCTCACGGGGCGCGAGGAACCGCCCATAAAGCCGCTGTTTTTGCGGCAGCTCGCGGAGACGGCGGAGATCTACGGAGAGCGCTTTTCCATGGTATATATGCGCAAAATGGCGGCATTTTACCTCAAAGGCACCCGCCGCGCCAACGAGGCCAAGCGCCGTTTCTTCGCCGCCCAAACGACGGAAGAGATCCGCGCCTTGGCGGAAGAGTTGATGTAATTAAAAATTAAGGATCGTGGCGGGAGAAAATGCTCATCCTAAGCCCACAAATCGCCCTCCCCCGTTGAAGGGGGAGGGGGTTGCCTCTCATATGAAGTCCGTAGGTCTATGTCATTTCGAGCGTAGTCGAGAAATCTCTATTGCGGTGGAGATCCCTCGACTACGCTCGGGATGACAATACGGTGGAGATCCCTCGACACGCGCTTACGCGCGGCTCGGGATGACAAAGTACGCCTCAGGATGAACACTACGCGTCATGTTGAGCGTAGCGAAACATCCCGATAAACGGGCGGAGCTTTAGCGCGGCGGAAAGCCGCGCTCAATTTTTAATTTTTCATTTCATTTCGGCCGTTTTTTGTTTTACATTTTTTTCCTCGTATGTTATAATGGTCCTACGACGCGCGTACGCGCGTGCGTGCGCGTGCGACAAAACGCAACTTCATTCAAGGAGATACATCTATGTCCGACAAGGTTGAAACCGCCTACGGCGCGGAACAAATTCAGGTGCTCGACGGCCTCGAACACATCAGAAAGCGTCCCGGCATGTACATCAGCTCCACCGACGAAAAGGGGCTCCACCATCTCGTCAGCGAGGTCGTCGATAACTCCATCGACGAAGCGCTCGCGGGCTACTGCACCAAGGTGGAAGTCACCATCAACGCGGACGGCAGCTGCACCGTTGTCGATAACGGCCGCGGGATCCCCACCGCCATTCACCCCAAAGAGGGCATCTCCACCGTCGAGGTCGTCTTTACCAAGGTCAATGCGGGCGGCAAATTCGGCGGAGATTCGGGTTACAAGGTCTCGAGCGGGCTCCACGGCGTCGGCGTAAAGGCCGTCAATGCCCTCTCCGAATGGCTCGAGGCAGAGGTCTACCAGAACGGCCACATCTATAAACAGGTCTACAACCGCGGCGTGCCCCAGCGCTCCCTTCAGATCATCGGCGATACCGACAAGACGGGCACCAAGGTCACCTTCTTCCCCGACGAAGAGATCTTCGAGACGATCGTCTTTAAGTACGAGACGCTGAAGATCCGCCTCAAGGAGCTCGCCTTCCTCAACAAGGGGCTCACGATCACGCTCGAGGACAAGCGCGAGGGCAAGGAGCGGAAGGATTCCTTCTGCTATGAGGGCGGCATCAGGGAGCTTGTCGAGGAGATCAACAAGGGGCAGGAGACCCTCTTCGAGACTCCGCTCTACTTCGAGGCGCAGGAAGATACCACCGTCTGCGAGATCGCCCTGCAATACAACGACAGCTACAACGAGGTCATCTATTCCTATGCCAACAACGTCAACACCATCGACGGCGGCACCCATGTGGAAGGGCTCAAACTCGCCCTCACAAAGGTCATCAACGACGTCGGGAAAAAACTCAACATCTTAAAGGATTCGGACAAACTCACGGGCGAGGACGTCCGCGAGGGCATCACGGCCGTCGTCTCCGTCAAGCTCGAGAACGCTCAGTTCGAATCGCAGACCAAGGACAAACTCAACAACTCCTTCATCCGTCCCTTCGTCAACAAGGCCGTTGCCGACAAATTCGGCGAATATCTCGAGGAACACCCGTCCGAGGCGCGGGAGCTCGTTCTCCGCTGCATCACCGCCCAGAAGGCGCGCGACGCCGCACGGAATGCGAGGGAACTCACGCGGCGCAAGGGCGTTTTGGAGACCACGACGCTCCCCGGGAAACTTGCCGACTGTTCGGACAGACGTCCTGAGCTCTGCGAGATCTACATCGTAGAGGGAGATTCGGCAGGCGGCACGGCAAAACAGGGCAGAGACAGGCGTTTTCAGGCCATTCTGCCCCTCAGAGGCAAGATCTTGAACGTCGAGAAGGTCCGCCTCAACCGCGCCCTCGAGAATGCCGAGATCAAGGCCATGATCACCGCCTTCGGCTGCGGCATTCTGGACGACTTTGACGAGAGCAAACTCCGCTACGACCGCATCATCTCCATGACCGATGCCGATGTCGACGGGGCGCATATCAGAATTTTGCTGCTGACCTTCCTCTTCCGCTACATGCGGCCGCTCATCGAGCACGGGCATGTCTATTCTGCCAAGCCCCCGCTCTATAAGGCGACAGTCAAGGGCAAAGAGGACGTCTATCTCTATTCGGAAGAGGAAAAGACGCTCTTCGACGCCGCCAACAACAATAAGGTCGAATATCAACGGTATAAGGGCCTCGGCGAGATGTCGACGGAACAGCTCTGGAATACGACGATGAACCCCGCGACGCGCACGCTCATCAAGGTCTCCATGGCCGACGCAGTGGAGGCAGACAAGATGTTCAATCTTCTGATGGGCGAAAGCCCCGCCTTGCGGCGCAAATTCATCGAAGAGAACGCCACCTTGGTGACCGATCTGGACGTTTGATAGGGATAGATGCCGCGACAGCCGCATCAACCTATGTTCCCGCGGTCATCCTGCCCCGCGCTCCCGCGTCATCCTGAGCCGTAGCGAAGGATCCCGAGGAACGAAGTTCAACGTCGACTACTGCGTCATCCTGAGCCGTAGCGAAGGATCCCGAGGAACGAAGTCCAACGT